>CAZJWQ010000027.1:0-13007 GCA_964549645.1 uncultured Piscirickettsiaceae bacterium
AATAAAATATCGGCAATAAGCTGTTTCATGTGAAACCTTTTAGGGAATATATTGAGGTGTTTGCAGTATTTTAACCTAAGCTTAGATTTAGATTTTAATAAAATGTGTTAGTTATTACCTAAATCCTGTATAAAATTATCAACACATAGCACAAGCTATTGATCCCTATAGCAATATTTTATTCTTCGAGTATAAACTTTAGTACATTGCCGTTTATACAAAATCGTTTGCCTGATGTGGTTGGGCCGTCGTTGAATAAATGCCCTAGGTGTATGCCGCTACTGGCTGATCTTACTTCTGTTCTTACATGGCCATGGCTGGTGTCGGTGTGTAGAGTTACGGCTCCTTCTTCTACTTCTGAGAAGCTTGGCCAGCCTGTGCCACTGTTGAATTTGCTGGAACTTTTAAATAGTACTTTGCCACTAATTGGGTCGATAAAGTTACCATTGCGGTTTTCTTTGAGGTGTAGCCCAGTTCCTGCTCTTTCTGTTGCTTGATTAAAAGCTATGTTGGCAGCCTCATTTGATAGTTTGTATTTGCCTAGCCATTGCCAAAATTCTATTGGGTTGTCTCTGTAGCCTGTAAACCTAGCTATTTCTTTGCCTTGTTCAAATAGTATTATGGTTAGGCTGGCAAAGATTACTGATTTTAGTTGCCAGTTGGTTGGTGGTACTGCGGATTTAGTTGTGGTTATTGGGGTGTTTGCTTGCCAGTCGTTTAATATGTCTTTTTTAAATTCTTCACAAAAAGGGCAGCTGTCTGTTTCATAGGCAACTAACTGCCTATCTTTATTTAGAGTTTTACTATCTAATGCAGGTGTAGTAATTTTATCTTGAGAATTACTTGGGTAGGCTATGCCTGTTCCGCCTAAGCCACAGTAACCATTGGGGTTTTTTTGTAGGTAATCTTGATGATCTGTTTCTGCTGTAATGTAATTTTTAAGACTTGCTACTTGAGTTGTTATTGTGCCTAAATTATTTCTGGTTAATGCTATTTGGTAAAATTTTAGCGTTTGTTGTGCTATTTTTTCTTGCTCTTTATTATTGTAGTAGATAACACTTCTATAATTTGTACCGACATCGTTGCCTTGTCTGTTACCTTGGGTTGGATTATGATTTTCCCAAAAAGCGATTAGTATTTTTTCTAAACTAACTTTTTGTGGATTGAAGGTTACTTTTATTACTTCTGCGTGATTTGTTTTATCTGTTTTGCCGTAGGATATTTGTTTTTCTAGCCTTAGAATATCATAATAGCCCGCATTTATATCATCTCCTCCTGCATAACCACTTTCTACATCTATTACACCATTTATTGTGGCCATTCTTTTTTCTGCTCCCCAAAAACAGCCCATGCCTAATACTATTGATTCTGTGGTTAAGCTACTAACATTTGACATTTTTTGCTCCAAGGTTGGTTGATTCTACAGAGGTAGTAAAAAAATATAATATCTCTAGGCTATTTACCAATACAAAAAGAAGTAAAAATTTTGCCTAGTAGGTCATCACTGGTAAACTTGCCTGTTATTTCACTTAGAGCATTTTGAGCTTGCCTTAAGTCTTCTGCCAACAACTCTCCTGCTGCATAATCTTCTAATTGTTGTTGCCCAGTTTTTACTAATGTTAAAGCTAATCTAAGAGAATTTAAATGGCGTTTTCTTGCCATAAATACACCTTCTGCGGTTTGTGCAAAACCCATACTAGTTTTTAAATGGTTTTTAAGTAAATCTAAGCCAGTATTTTGTATTTCACCTTTATTAGCAGATAACCAAATAGCAGTTTTTTTATCAGTTGTTACAATTTTTGGCTTAATATTAACTAGGTCTATTTTGTTATGTATTAAGGTAACAGGAATATGACTGGGTAATGCATTTAAAATAATTTGATCTTCAGAGTCAATACTTTGCGCTTGTTCTTCAGCATTAATTACCACTAAAACTCGATGCGCATCTTTAATTGCATCCCATGCTTTTTGAATACCAATTTGCTCTACTTTATTAGTTGCTTCACGAATACCTGCTGTATCAAGAATATGTAAAGGCATGCCATCAATTTGAATTTGTTCTTTTACTATATCTCTAGTAGTGCCAGCAACATCTGTAACTATAGCGGAATCTTTGCCAGATAAGGCATTTAATAAACTAGATTTGCCTGCATTAGGCCTACCTAAAATAACTACTGACATACCTTCAGACAACAATACCCCTTGCTGTGCAGAATTGAATACTTCATGCAATTGGTCTAATATTGCTTGTAATTGTTTTGCAACTTTACCATCGTTTAAAAAATCAATTTCTTCTTCAGGGAAGTCAATAGCAGCTTCTACAAATATTCTTAAGCTAATTAATTGTGCGACTAAATCATTTATTTTGCTAGAAAATTCGCCTTGCAATGATTTTAAAGCCGATTTAGCCGCTTGTTCAGAAGATGCATCGATTAAATCTGCAATAGCTTCTGCTTGGGTTAAGTCAAGCTTGTCGTTTAAAAATGCTTGTTTTGAAAATTCGCCAGGCTGGGCTAATTTTGCCCCAAGTTCTACAACTCTATCTAACAGCCATTGTAAAACAATAGGCCCTCCATGTGCCTGTAATTCAAGTACATCTTCACCGGTAAATGAGTTTGGATTAGGGAAAAATAAAGCTATACCTTGGTCTAGAGTAGAGCCATCAGCAGCCAAAAAGTTACCATAATGGGCATAACGAGGGGTTAGCTGTTTACCAGTAATAGCCAAGGTGATTTTAGTTACTAAAGGTCCAGACACTCTAACTATACCAATACCGCCACGACCTAGTGGGGTGGCTATAGCGGTGATAGTATCAGTAATGTTAATTGGCATTAATCACCAGTATTATTAAGAGTCTAATTTATATTCAACGCTAGACAAATTATCAATAAATGCTTTCTCTTTATAAAAAGCAATGGTTTTATCCATCTTCTTTTTAGACTTAAAAGTCATTTCTTCTTTTTCGCCATTAATAGTAAAGCTTAGAACAAATAATGAGCTAGCTCTTTGTTGATTACTGCTTATTTTTTCTTGTACTATTTTAGGTTTAGATCTCCCGTCAGACTCTAATGCAATATAGCCATTTTTAGATTTGTAACAAACGGCTTGCATACCATCCATTACTATATATTCGGCTTTACCGTACATTTTATGATCTGTAGCTAATTTCTCATAAGATAAATGCATTATTTTTGATCACCATCTACAATTTTTTTAGTAATGTACCACTGTTGTGCAACAGATAATATGCTATTTACTACCCAGTATAAAACCAAGCCAGCTGGGAAGAATGCAAAGAATATAGTAAAGATAAATGGTAACATTTTCATTACTTTTTGTTGCATTTCATCCATCATCATTGATGGGTTAAGCCTTTGCTGTACCCACATAGATATTCCCATTATTACCGGCAATATAAAATAAGGGTCTCTTACTGATAAATCTTGAATCCATAGTATCCATGGTGCTTGACGCATTTCAGCTGAGTATAATAACACCCAAAATAAGGCTATAAATACGGGCATTTGTACCAATATGGGCAAACAACCACCAAGCGGATTAATTTTTTCTTCTTTATAGAGCTTCATCATTTTTTGTTGGAAAATAGCCTTATCATCGCCATAATTTTCTTTTAGTTGCTTTAACTTAGGTTGAAACTTTTTCAAACGAGCCATTGAACGATAAGAAGTTGCTGATAATTTATAAAATACTAACTTAATTAATATTGTTAATACGATTATTGACCAACCCCAGTTACCAACAAATGAGTAAATAAAACTAATTAACCAAAATAACGGCACTGCCATAAAAGTAAATATGCCATAATCAACGGTAAGTTCAAGCCCTGGAACAATATCTCTTAATTTATCTTGCAATATTGGACCTATATATAAATAAGTTGATAGTTCTGCTGAGGAACCTGCCGCAATATGAGTTAAAGGCTCAACCACCCCGACAAGATATTGCTCATCATGATTGGCAACAGGCTTCGCAAATAAAGTATTTATGGTTGCTTGATTTGGTATAACAGCCGCTATAAAATAATGCTGAATCATCGCCCCCCAGCCACCAAGAGTTTGTTGGGTCACCGAACTGGAATCTAGGTTATTAAAGGAGTGCTTCACAAACCTATCTTCTGCTTGCCCATCATATAAAGCAGGCCCTGTGAAAGTGTGCATTAAAGCCATGTCATCAGGGTCATACCTGTTGCGTTTAATTTGTGAATATAAGCTACCAGCCCAGTCTACATTAGTGAAGTTTTCAACTTTAAACCTAACTTCAATTTGATAACTACCCCTTTCAAAAATATAAGTTTTAGTTACTCTTATACCATCTTCTTCCCAAAACATAGGTACGTATAAAATATCTTCAACAAGAGTAAAGTTATTTTGCCTAACGCTAAAAACAGAATGGTGATTAGGAGCTGATAGTAGAGAGTTAGGCTGCATAGCAATACCACTTTGTGCAATAAACATTCTATTGCCGGTATCACCCATTAATTGAAAAGGTTGGTCTCGATCTTCTGTAGAACCATAGTACAAAAACTTAACTTGACGTATATCTCCACCATTAGTATCTAAAATAACATCCAAAACATCAGTTCTAACATGAATTCTTTGTGCTTGAGCAATGCTAGGTTCTAAACTAGGCAGCCCCCCAACTTGTGGAACAGCTGATGGAATATCACCACCAGTAATAACACCTTCATTTGCCATAGGTACAGATAAAAATGGCTGTTCAGTTGAATGTTGGGCGGCTAGTTGTGCATTTTGTATAGATTTAACTTGTTGAAATTCAGTCCATTCCATCCAAATCCACAAAAAAGTAAAAGCTAAGACTAGCCACCAAAAAGATTTCATGTTCATTGTTAAGTTTTCCTGTCAAACTGTTATATATAATTTTAAGGCATTGTAAGCAGATAATTAAGGACTATTTTTAATTTTACGAATAAGGTGCTGGAAGCTTTTGGTTAATGCTTCATTATCTATTTTTTGTGCATCACGCCTGCTTAGAACGACAATATCATAACCTTTTAAGGCTTGTTTATGTTGACGAAATGCTTCTCTAGCTAATCTTTTTATTCTATTTCGCCATACTGCTTTCATTAATTGCTTTTTTGCGATCACTAAACCTATTCTAGGGTAGTTTTTTTTATTAGGACGAACAAGCAATGTCCAATGACGATTAGCAAATTTATTGGCATTATCAAAAACAAATTTAAAATCTGCGGGGGTTAAAAGGTGAAATTGTTTAGAAAATTTATTATTAGATAATTTTTGATGCACACCTACTAAAGCTTTATTAGCTTTTTGCACATCAAAATATTGTTTTTTCATGGTGAAAAAACTACGGTGTTAAGCGTTTACGCCCTTTAGCACGACGAGCTGCAATAATTCTGCGACCACTTTTGGTAGCCATGCGAGCACGAAATCCGTGGGTTCTAGCTCTTTTAATTAGACTTGGTTGAAAAGTACGTTTCATTATATTAAATCCTGTTTTTAAATTACTTCTTAAAAAGGATATTGCTTAGTTTACTTAGCGATACCTTTAAAAAGAACTGAGCATTATATTACTGTTCGCAATAAAAAGTACAGTTAAATTTAATTATTTACCCCTAATCCGCAGATATAGATTGGATATATAGTGCTAGCCCTTGTTTGCTAGGCGTTTGCAAAAAATCTTAGCTTAACCCATCGGTTAAGCGGGCATTTTTTGTGAATGCCTAGCGAATAAGGGATGGTGCTAGATGCCAATTCTCTATTTGCGGATTAGGGTTTACTGCTTATTAGCTAATATAATAACTCTTAACGGTGCAGGATAGCCCTCAATAGTTTTTGAACTATCATTAGGATCTAAAAAATCTTTTAATGAATCCCACTGCATCCATTGAGTGCTTCTTTGCTCTTTGGTGCTAGTTTGATTTAAATCTACGCATCTAACATTAATAAAGCCACACTTCTCAACCCAATTAATTAACTCTTTAACACTAGGTAAAAACCATACGTTATTCATTTGTGCATATCGGCCTTTTGGTACTAGCAACTGTGCATAGGTTTCTGCCACCACTAAGGTTTCTAATACTAGTTCTCCACCTGGTTTTAAATGTTTTTTTAAATCTAAAATATGGTCAATAGGTGACTTACGATGGTATAAAACTCCCATAGAAAAAACTGTATCAAACTCATCTGCTTTATTAATAACAGGTAACTGTTCTAGAGTTATAGGTAAAAAATACACTGGTAACCGCTCACCAATAAAATGTTTTATGGCTAAAAATTGGCTCATAGATAGTAAACCTGGATCAACCCCAATGATTAATTGTGCATTTTCACCTGCCATTCTCCATAGATGATAGCCACTACCACAACCAATATCTAATACTTTACGATTATTTAAGGTGGCTAAATGTGGCATAAGCCTTTCCCACTTCCAGTCTGAACGCCATTCCGTATCAATATATATATCATTAATACTAAAAGGCCCTTTACGCCATGGCATTAAAACTTTTAAGTTATTGGTTAAATTTAAAGTTTGTTCATAAGAAAGTGATATTTTATTAGCTGTTATAGAGCTATATGTTAAGTTCGTATATGGTGCTGTTGGTAAAGACTTTATAACATTAAGTGCAGGCAACCACCTAGCCATATTACCATTTGTACTTTCTTTAAGGATAGGCTCGATAATGTTAGGTAAAACATTTTGCCATTGCTCTAAGCGAGTACCATTTAATAATTGCCAAAGAGAATTATAATGCTCTAAAAAGTGTTTCACATTTATTTAATTGCTAAAAAAGAAACGAAATTATACGCTTGAAACCAAGTTGATGCATTCTTAAACCCTGCTTGCTTAAATCTTTGTAAATGAGTTTGTTCATCATCACTAATTAACACTTGCTCTAAAGAAGATCTTTTTTGGCTTATTTCTAGCTCTGAATAACCATTTTGACGTTTAAATTGTAAGTGTAGATTATTTATTGCTTGCTGTATTTGCGAATTATTAAAATGTATTTTTTCAGACACAATTAATATGCCGCCATCATTTAAATTAACATAAATGTTGTTAATTAAACTTTGCCTGGCTAAGGGTGTTATAAATTGTAAGGTAAAATTAATTACTACAACAGATGCATTATTAATATCAATAGTAGAGATATCTTGGCAATAAAACTTAACGGGGATCTTAGAATTGAAACTTTTTATATGTTCTTCTGCACGTTCTATCATCTTGGTAGAATTATCTACAGCTATAATTTTACAGCCATTGTTTAAATTAGAACGCATAACCAAAGTAGCTGCCCCTAAAGAACAACCAAGGTCATAACAGTTGGTGTTTGGTTGTGAAAAAGACGCTGTTAATTCCCCTATACCAATAAGAATAGCTTGGTATCCTGGCACAGAGCGTTCAATCATATCTGGGAAAATAGCCACCACAGATTCATCAAACTTAAAAGAATTTATTTTTTGTTGTTGTTTTGAAAATAGGGTATCTTTTTTATGCAACTTAATGCCCGTATTTAAAATATTTTAAACAAAAGGCATTAACTAGTAGATGCAGATGCAACTTTTCTTTTTTTCTTTTTTTTCATTCTATCATAAACAACAAATGCAACTATAGGCAATATAAATGCTACAGTTATTATCGCTACTGCTATCAAAGTAAATTCTACCATGACCTATTTCCTCTCTTTTTATTAAGTTTTTTAACCCTAATCTCCTGCTTATGCAAGCATTTATTTTTCTTACACAGGGATTAAGATAACTATTATACGCAATCAAAAGACTACAAGTTATATTTTTTATATGGTTCTTGATTTAGATTAACCCTAGGAGCTTGTCCTAGAATAGAAGTCGTAACGAAAATCACAGAAAGGTTATAAGGTGAGTTTATTGAATGAGGCGAATAGCAGGGCTATTTAACGATTTCAATAAGCTCAGATTATGACCTTTATGGGATTTGCAGTAGGTTATCTATTCTCGGACAAGCTCCTAGCCCAAAGATAGAACTTAAATTAGGGGGGGGGTTAATATCTACTAGGTAAATTAGCTACTTTTGTTAAACCCCATGGCTGATGATCTAATAATTTTTCAATTTCATTTTCAATATCATCTTCTAATTGCCATAAAAAATCTATTTGGGTCTGTCTTTCTACTTCATCTATGGTGGTTACATATTTTAATAAGCTATCTTTTGGGTTGGCAGTTTGTGGCATTATAAAAGCTAAAGTTTTAACTTGGTTATTTGCTGTTGCAGGTACTATAAATATTTTATAAAATGCTTTAGGTATGGCTATATTAGTGTTTTTTAATCTTTGAGGATTATCATCAAAAATAGGTCCAGTTATTACCCAAAACTTATCAAATTTGGCTGAAAAATGCTTAGCTGAAACTTCTTCTAACCTTTGCCAAATTTTACGATTAAAGCGTGGTTTTTGTGGGCTAATATTAGTCATTAAAAATGTTTGTCGTTGTGCTATTTTACCATGACGGCTTGCTATTACATAGTTCGGGGCTAAATGCCCTCTATCATAACCTGATCTTCTAAAGTCGTGCGGGTGTATAGCAGATAAACTACGCCAGTCTGCTGAAAAAGGTGGGCGTCTTGCAAACCTTTGCTTTTGATTGGTAACCTGATAAGTGACCCACAAAGGGTTGGCTAGTTTTTCTGAATAGCCAACCATATGAGCCTTATTTCTTAAAACGTGAGTTAAATTTTGCCAATTATTTTGTGTTATAGGCACACCCATGTATGCCATTTTAGGTTTAGCTATTTTTATTTCATATAAATAATAACCGCCCGCTAAAAGTAAGGTTAAACCAATGATTAATGGTAACCAAAAATAACCAATTTTCATTGATAAGAATTACCTTTAACCCAATTAATAAAACTGGTTAAATCCATAGCTCCTGAAACTCTATCTACCTCTTTACCATTTTTAAATATTGCCAAAGTAGGTATTGATTTTATATTAAATTTACCAGCAATTTGTTGTTCTACTTCTGTATTTATTTTAATTAATTTAGCGCTAGGTTCAAGCTGAATAGCAGCTTCTGCAAAAGTATTTGTAAACGATTTACATGGTCCACACCAAGGAGCCCAAAAATCTATAACTAATATTTGATCTGTCTTTTCAATAGCTCTTAATAGCTGTTGCCCAGTCATTGCGGTAGGTTTATTAGTAAACACTGGTTTCTTACATTTACCACAATTAGGTTTGCTGGTGAGCTTATTATCGGCAATACGATTTAATCCACCACAGCTTGGGCACATAGTTATCATTGCTTGGCTCCCTATTGTTTAAGTAGTTTAAGTATCAAAAATTAAGCTTTCAACTTCTTTAAGTTTTTCTGCTACTAATTCTTTATCTTGGCGAGATTCAATATTTAAACGTAATAATGGCTCTGTGTTAGATGCTCTAATATTCATTCGCCAAGTTTTAAAATCTAAGCTTACACCATCGGTATTATCTATACTAGGCTTTAAAGGCTTAAAATGTTGCATTATTTTAGCTAAGGTTTTAGGTATATCGGTTACTTTATAGTTTATTTCACCACTGCAAGGGTAGGCTTGCATGCGTGCGGTTACTAATTGCGCTAGGGTTTTATCAGTTTTAGACATTAGTTCTGCAATAAGCAACCATGGAATCATCCCTGAATCGCAATAAAAGAAGTCTTTAAAATAATGGTGGGCAGACATTTCGCCACCATAAATAGCATCTTCTAAACGCATACGCTCTTTAATAAAGGCATGCCCTGTTTTAGACTGCACTGCAATACCACCAGCTTGACTAACTTGCTCTATAGTATTCCAAGTTAGTCTTGGGTCATGAATGATTTTTTTACCAGGGTTTTTAGCTAGTAAAGTTTTGGCTAGTAGCCCTACTAAATAATAACCTTCAATAAAATTACCTTGTTTATCAAATAAGAAACATCTATCAAAATCACCATCCCAAGCTACACCTAAATCTGCGTTATGCTCTAAAATAGCATTAGCTGTGCTGACTCTATTTTCTATTAATAATGGGTTTGGTACACCATTAGGAAAATTACCATCAACGTTATTATGTATAAAAACACATTCAAAAGGTAAGTGGTTAGTTAGTTGTTTAATAACCGCAGCGGCAGAACCATTACCTGCATTAAATACTATTTTTAATGGCTTTAAGATATTTAAATTAACATGGGTTAATAAGTGTTGAATATAAGCATCTTTTGAGTCTTTTAATACTACCTTACCTGTTGTTTGATGTATTGAAAAATCATGCTCTAATACTCTTTTTTCTATGTCTTTTAAACCAGAATCACCAGAAATAGGTTTTGAACCCTTGGCTACTAACTTTAAACCATTAAAACCTTTAGGGTTATGGCTGGCAGTAATCATAATACCACCGTCGGCGTTATAATATGGGGTGGCAAAATATACTTCTTCTGTGCCACAAAGCCCTATATCTATTACATTTGCCCCTGCATCTAACAAGCCTTTTTTTAAGGCATTGCTTAAAGCAACACTTTCTAAACGTATGTCATAACCAACCACCACGGTTTTAGTATTTAATTGGGCTACATAGGCTAAGCCTATTTTATAAACTAGTTCTTCATTTAATTCTTCTGGTACTTTGCCTCTAATATCGTAGGCTTTAAAACATGTTAATTGATTCATTTTATCTTCCATAAACATCTTCTACTCTAATAATATCATCTTCACCGGTATATTCACCGACTTGCACTTCTATTATTACTAGTTCTATTTTGCCTTGATTTTCTAGCCTATGTAACTGCCCCATCTGAATATAGGTTGACTCATTAGGGCGAACCAAAAATTGTTTGTTATCAATAGTAACAGTGGCTGTGCCTGAAACAACTACCCAATGTTCATTACGATGAAAGTGTTTTTGTAATGATAATTTAGAGCCAGGCTTTACGATAATTTTTTTTACTTTATATTGTAAAAGATCTTGTAGAACTTCATAAGTACCCCACGGTCTATGTGCTACCCTATGTATATGGGTGAGTTCTGGGTTAATTGTTTTTAATTTATCAACAACTTGTTTTACTTTTTGCGAACTGCCTTTTTTAGAAATTAATAAGGCATCATGGGTATCGACGATTATTAAATCATCTACATCAATTAAGGCTATTTGACGTTCTTTGGTTACAATTAAGTTATTGCTAGAATCAATGCAAATAGGTGTTGGCGACTGTATTGCAGATGAACAAGGTAGTTCTGTTCTTGCTAAAATAGTATTGCCATCTGCGCTAGACTTAAGTTCGGCATGCAAAGCGTCATAACTACCAAGGTCTGACCATTGCATGTCACAGGCTACTACTTTTACTTTGGTAGACTTTTCCATTACTGCATAATCAATGCTCTGGGCAGGGATTGCTTGCATTGCATTTAAATCTATTTTTATTTCTTGCTTGTTTACTATTTGCTTATTGGTAATTTCTATAGCTTTTTTACAAGTTTGGTATATTTTAGGGGAGTGTTTTTTTAATTCTGCTAAAAACACCCCCGCTTTAAAGCAAAACATACCAGAGTTCCAATAATAATTGCCTTGTTCTATATAATTTTGAGCTACTTCTTTAGTGGGCTTTTCTTTAAAAGATAACACATCATTATTATTAGCTTCAATATAACCAAAACCAGTTTCGGCATAATCAGGTTTTATACCAAAAGTTACCAAGTAATCTTGCTGGGCTAATTTTTTAGCTTGTAAAACAGCATTTTCATAAGCACTTTGATTTTTTATAAGATGATCTGAAGTAGTCACTAAAACTAAATCATCTTTGTTTAACCCCATGCAGGCTAAAGCTATAGCTGGGGCAGTATTTTTACCTATAGGTTCAAGTAAAAAATTTGCACTAATTGCTGGTATTTGCTCTAATTGGTCAATGGCTAAAAAATATTGTTCTATGTTAGAGACAATAATAGTTTTTTTACATGCCGTGCTATTTCTTACTACAGTATCTTGGAACAAAGAACGTCCTGCAAATAAACGTACAAATTGTTTTGGTAATTTGGTTCTGCTTAATGGCCATAGGCGAGTACCAGAACCACCGCATAATAAAATATTGATCATAAATTTTCTTTTCTCATAGAATTAATAACTTAGCTTGCTGTAATTAAAGTACCAACCCCTTCATCGGTAAATACCTCAAGCATTACAGCATGTTCTACTCTACCATCAATTATATGGGCAGATTTTACACCATTTTTTACCGCATCTAAAGCACATTGTATTTTTGGTAGCATGCCTCCATAAATTGTACCATCGGCAACTAAAGTAGCTACTTTTTTAGCGTTTAAACCAGTTAAAAGTTCGCCTTCTTTATTTAATAAACCGGGTATATTAGTTAGTAACATTAGTTTTTCAGCCATTAAAGCTTCGGCAACTTTACCTGCTACTAGGTCGGCATTTATATTATACGACTCACCATTTTCATCAACCCCAACAGGTGCTATTACCGGGATAAAATCATCTTTTATTAGCATATCTAAAACTTTGGTATTTATTTTAGATACTTCTCCAACATGCCCAAGGTCTATAATCTCTGGTGCATCTAGTGCGGCATTTATGGCAGTCATTTCAAGCTTAGTGGCTTGAATTAACCCACCATCTTTACCTGTTAAGCCTATAGCATTACCACCGTGTTGGTGTATTAAATTTACAATTTCTTTATTTACTAAACCGCCAAGCACCATTTCAACAACATCCATAGTTTCTGAGTCTGTTACTCGCATACCTTGAATAAATTCTGATTGCTTACCTATCCTTTCTAATAAATTACCAATTTGAGGCCCCCCTCCATGTACAACTACAGGGTTCATGCCTACTAGCTTCATTAAAACTATATCTCTGGCAAAACCCTTTTTTAATTTTTCTTCTGTCATAGCATTACCACCATATTTTACTACAATGGTTTTACCTGCAAAACGCTGAATATAGGGTAAGGCTTCGGCTAGTACCGATGCTATATTTTGTGCTTGCTTTTTATTTAAATTCATAGTTT
>CAZJWQ010000028.1:0-12139 GCA_964549645.1 uncultured Piscirickettsiaceae bacterium
TCCTGGGACTGCAGCGACTGCTGCTCTCTCTGAGCTATTATTAGGAACAGCAGCTAATATTAACGTAACACCACCAAAAGAAGGAGAAACGTAAGCTACTAGGTTACTTGCTCTACTACCCATAGAACCAATTCCTACATCATTAGTACCCATAGCATCAAATAAATCTGAAGCTAAAGTCATGTGCAATGGAGTTTGGTGACGACCCATTAATACAGTACCAAAATTACCGCTTAAACCAACAAACTGGTCACGAGCAGTTAAATTATTTGCACCACCTTCCATGCTAACACCAAACTCAAGCTTATAAATAGCTTTAAGATCATTACCTAAGTCTTGAGAACCTTTAAGACCTATACGAGAACCTGTGTTATCGAATCTTACACCAGTACCTACGCCAGCATCACTTTGTACCATCATGTTTGCTTGACCATATAAAGTAGGGGCTGCTTGTAGAGCAAGAGGAGCTGAAACAACAGCTGCAACTGCCATAGCTATAATAGTTTTTTTCATTTTTTTATACCTTTTAAAATTTAATTAAATACTCACAACCTTGTATCTGCTGTGAACTTGGATAAGACTATAACCTACAAAACAACCTTTATGCAATTTTTTATAACAAAAAACAACAAAAGCCTAAAATGTTGTTTTTTTGCAACAGTTATAATTTGCAACAGTTATAATCTACGCCACCGCCCCGCCGACATTGCTACTATTTTTTGTTCTATTTCTAACATAACTAATTGGGCTTGTATGGTAGAAACTGGCATTTTAGATAAAACCACTAGTTCATCTAAGCTTATAGGCTCAAACTCTATCCATTGCAATAAACCTGTTTTGTCTTCTTGCATTGTATTGCTTGTATTAATAGGTTGGGCATTAAACAAAGATAGTTGTAGCATTGCTGATAGGTCTTCTAAAATATCTGCACCTGATTCTACTAACTTTGCCCCTTGCCTTATTAACTGGTGGCAGCCTTTAGCTTGGGTGCTATTTATTGAGCCAGGTACGGCAAAAACCTCTCTGCCTTGTTCCATCGCTAAACGTGCGGTTATTAAAGAACCACTTTTATAGGCGGCTTCTACCACTAACACCCCCACGCTTAAGCCCGCAATAATACGATTTCTTTCGGGAAAGTATCTTGCTAGGGGTTTAGTGCCTAAAGGGTATTCTGAAACTATTGCCCCTGTATTGGCAATAATATGGGCTAAATTTTTATTTGATGCTGGATATACTCGGTCTAAGCCTGTCGCTACCACTGCAATGGTGGTTGCTTGTATATTAGTTTTTTGCTGGGCATTTATAGCCCCTTGGTGGGCGGCGGCATCTATGCCCGATGCTAAACCACTGGTTATGGTTAAGCCAACACTTGCTAAATGGCAAGCAAAATCTTGTGCTACAGCCACCCCATATTTAGAAGCATTACGGCTACCAACCATGCCTAACTGAGGGTCAGACAGTAATTGCACCTTACCTAAAACATACAATATTATTGGTGGGTTGGTAATCTCTGCTAATAATTTTGGGTAGTTTTCATCGCCCAATATAATAATGTGCTGTTGTGCATTATTTTGCCAAGTAATTGCTTGTTGTACTTTTTCGGCTATTTGTTCTGCAAACAGATGTTCTAATTTTTTTGCGGTTAAAATTTTACTATTTTGCCAGTTTGCTAAAGAGTTAGCTGAGTTAGCTAATAAGGCTTGCTCTAAAGAGCCAAAAGTTTCAATAATAAGTTTAATTTGCTTAGCATTTACCTGTGCAAAATGAAATGGCAACCAAGTTTTTAATTTTTGTAAAAAATCCATTCTTTTATAGTAGCTTATATATAATAGCTAGCAATTATAAATTAATAAACTTAAGCTGATGAACAAATTAGAGATATTACTTTACCCAGATAAAAAACTACGCCAAGTGTGCAAGCCTATAACAGCCATGAACAATAATTTAGATAAACTAATTGATGATATGCTCTATACCATGTATAACGCACCAGGCATTGGGCTAGCCGCCCCACAAGTAGGTGTGTTAGAACGGCTAATTGTGGTTGATATTTCTGATGATAAGTCTGAACCTATTGTATTACTTAACCCAGAAGTAATTAATTTTGCAGGCAATATAACTTGGGAAGAAGGCTGTTTGTCTTTACCAGGGGTGTATGCCAACATAGAACGCCCTGCTGAAATTGTGGTACGAGCCATGAACAGAGATGGTAAAGCCATTGAATTAGAAGCTAGTGATTTAACCGCCATTTGCATACAACACGAAATAGATCATTTAAATGGCAAGATGTTTATTGACCATTTATCTAATTTAAAAAAAGTTAGAATTATCAAAAAATTTAAAAAAGATATGGAAGAATTGGAGCAAGAATGAAAATAATTTTTGCAGGCACACCAGAGTTTGCAGTGCCGACATTACAAGCCCTTATTAATTCAGAACATGAAGTTGTTGCTGTATATTCACAACCCGACCGACCAGCAGGCAGAGGGCGTAAACTTAAACCTAGTGAAGTAAAACAAACTGCTTTAGAGTTTAATATTGAGGTTTTTCAACCAGAGACTTTAAAAAATATTACCGCACAACAACAATTAGCATCTTTAAATGCCGATATTATGATTGTAGTTGCTTATGGCTTAATGTTACCGCAAATTATTTTAGATACCCCTAAGTATGGTTGTTTAAATATTCATGCATCTATTTTGCCTCGTTGGCGTGGGGCTGCTCCTATCCAAAGGGCTATTGAAGCAGGAGACCCTGAAACAGGTGTAACAATAATGCAAATGGATATAGGTTTAGATACAGGTGATACTTTAGCTATGCTTACTACAGAAATAAAGCCTACAGATTCTTCGCAAACATTACATGACCGCCTTAGTAAACTAGGGGCTAAAGCTTTACTTAAAACTCTTAGTGAAATAACTACTGATACTCTTATATCTATAAAACAAGATGAAAGCTTAGTTACCTATGCCCACAAACTGTCTAAAACAGAGGCTTTAATAGATTGGTCGCAAGATGCTAAAACTATTTTAAGAAAAGTACAAAGCTTTAACCCTTGGCCAGTGGCTTTTAGCCAACTTAATAGCAAGCCTTTAAGAATATGGCAAGCAAAAACCGTTGCTGCACCAATCCATAATAATTCAGGACGTAACTTAGGGCAAATTTTAGCAGTTAATAAAACAGGTATTATGGTTAGCACCGCTCAAGATAATATTATTTTAACTAATGTACAGCCAACAGGTAAAAAATCTATGCCTGCTTATGATTTTGCACAAGCTAGAGATTTAATTGGTAAAAGTTTTGAGTAGCACACAGGTTGTTAATAGCCGTTTTGTTGCTTTAAAAATATGCTTAAATGTAATTGTGCATGGTCGTTCTTTATCTGCAACTTTAAACAATAATTTAACACAACTAGCAGACCCAAGAGCAAGAGCTTTTACCCAAAATTTAGTATTGGGTTCTTTAAGATGGCATATTAGGTTAGATGCTATTGCTAATCAACTTATAAAAAAACCTTTAAGAGCTAAAGATACTGATGTTAAGCAACTTATATTATTAGGTTTATACCAAATAATATATATGGACACCCCCGAACACGCAGCGGTTGCTGAAACGGTTGGGCTGGTGAAGAAATTAAAAAAAAATTGGGCAAAAGGTTTTGTAAATAGTGTTTTAAGAAATTTCTTAAGAGATCAACCTGCTATTTTAGCAGCAGTAGACCTTAAATCTGCGCATAAATATAGCCACCCGCAATGGTTTACCAAGGCTATAAAAAAAGCCTACCCTGATCTTTGGCAAACTATTTTAAATGCTAATAATAAGCCTGCACCAATTATTTTACGTACTAATAAAATGTTACAAACACGAGCAACTTTAATTAATTTATTAGCAGAGCAAGCAATTGAAGCTTATGCCCATAGCTATGGATCACAAGCAATTGCACTTACCCAAGGCACTAATGTTAGCCTATTGCCAACTTTTATTAATGGTGGTTTTAGCGTACAAGATGCAGCCGCTCAATTAGCTACAGACATTTTACAACCACAAGCAAATGAATTTATTTTAGATGCCTGTGCTGCCCCAGGTGGTAAAACCTGCCATTTGCTAGAAAGCTCTAATAACCAAGCTAACTTAGTTGCACTAGAAAAAGACCCCAACAGAATTGACAGATTAACCCAAAACCTACACCGCCTTGCACTAAACGCTACAGTTAAAGTTGGTGATGCATCTAAAGTAGCACAGTGGTGGGATGGCAAACTATTTGATAAAATTTTACTAGATGCCCCTTGCTCTGCTACAGGCATTATTAGGCGACACCCAGATATAAAATGGCATAGAACCGCAGAAGATATAAATGCGTTAGTGTTAATACAAGCACAAATATTAACTGCCCTTTGGGAGACTTTAAAAGTTGGAGGTAAATTATTATATGCAACCTGTTCAGTATTACCACAAGAAAACAGTGAACAGCTTAAAAACTTTATTAATAAAACTGCTAATGCTAAACAAATAACACTTGATGTTAGTTGGGGTATAGTACCTACAAATAAAATTGGCAGGCAAATATTACCTTGTACAAATGACAAGACTGCAAGTATGGACGGGTTTTATTATTGTTTATTAGAAAAAACCCCATGAAACTATTATTTATCAGCTTTTGGTTAATTATATTTAGTGTACAGGCTTATTCTAAAAATACACCAAGTATTAATGTAGCTTATTTACACGCCAATATAATTGAACAGCAATTAAAAGTTGATTCACAGGTTGTATTTAATTTTTCTGAGCGAATGTACCAAGCCATAAAGCATGATATACCATTAACTTTTGATGTGCAATTTAGGTTAGTAAAAAATAAACGTTTTTTAGGCATAAACTATAGGCTTACTAAAGAAAGGATTAACTATCAAATAAAAATTGCCTATTCTAACTATAATAACAAATACTTTATATACAATAAACGCACCCACAATAAACAATACTTTCATACTATTAATGATGCTTTACTTACCTTTGGCACTATAAGAGATTTTAAAATAACCACAACAGCTAATTTAGACCCAACTGCACAATATAGTATAAAATTTAGATTAGTTTTAAATAAATGGCAATTACCAACCCAGTTAATAATAGAGGCTTTAACCAGCCGCAATTGGCGGCTATCTAACCAATGGAATAGTACCCTAATCCTCTAAATAGAGAGTTAGGGTAGTACCCTTGCCCCCTAATCCAAACATAACAGGTAAAATAATTAATAATGGTTAAGTATAAAAAACGACAATTTTTAAAAGAATATGGCTGGTTAATTACTATTAGCTTAATTTTATTACTATCTTTAACTGCCATGAGCCAAGTGTTACACAGCCCTGAACAATTTGCTAAATTTTATGTTTTATTATTATTTTTAAGTTTTGCAGGCATATCAGCCTTATTAGTGATGCTATTTTCAACTTTAAATAGGTTGCGCAAAAGCTATAAAAAAAAACGTGCTGGCTCAATAATAACCACCAAGCTAACCTTGTCTATTAGTTTAATAATTATTATCCCCTTAATTATTACTTATGTTTTTTCAGTAAAGTTTGTAAACCAAGGTATTGGTCAGTGGTTTGATGTAAAAACTGAACAAGCATTATCTGATGCGGTTAGATTAGTAAGGATATCGCTTGATAATCAACGCCGCAATCATTTAAGAAGCACTTTACAAGCTGCCACTGTATATCAGTTAGAACTAGCAACTAACCCAGTATTAACCATTATTAACATTCGCAATCAGTTTAATATGAAAGAAGCCGCTCTTTATAATGCCAATGGGCGTTTAATAGCTTTTAGTAGTGGTACAACTTACATTAATTTACCTGTCCCTCCTAGAAATACCTTGTTTCAACAAATAAGGCAAAATCGTACTTATTCTGCTATTGAAACTATGGAAGGTGTGCATAATGACTTCCAAGTAATACGAGTGATGGTACCTGTTATAAACCCCATAAATAATAATGTTTATGCTCTACATGCGTTATATTCCATACCAGACCAACTAAGCCAATTAGCTAAAAATGTACAAACTTCTGCCCGACAATATAAAGAGTTAAGTTACTTAAAACAGCCTTTAAAAACCAGTTTTACAGTAATGCTAACCGTATTACTACTGCTTACATTAATTAGCACCTTATTATTTACTATAAAAATAATTAAAAGCTTAATAAAACCTATAGAAACCCTTGCTAAAGGCACGCAAGCAGTAGCACTGGGCGATTACAGTGTAATTATGCCAGTAATTAGAGATGATGATTTAGGGCAATTAACAACATCATTTAATAATATGATTAAACAAATTGCTTTTACCCGTAATGAAATTAAATTTAGCCACCAACAAACAAAAGTACAGCAGCTCTATTTACAAACTATTATTCAAAACTTAAATAGTGGTGTAATAACTTTAGATATGAATTTGTGCCTTAAAACAGTTAATGATGCGGCTAATGCAATATTAAATGTAAACTTCTTTAAGCAATTAAGTAAACCTTTAAAAGAGATACTAAACTTAAAAAAATATAGCCATGCAAAACTTTTATTTAATGATATTTTGTCGTTATTTACTAATGATACTAAGTCATGGAGCAAACAATTTACTTTTGACAACCTTGAAGGGCAAAAAATACTTTTAATTCATGGCTCAACATCGCCTAGTTTAGATAAAGACCACGGTGGTTTCGTAATAGTAATTGAAGATATTACGCAACTAATACAAGCACAACTGCACGCTGCATGGCAAGATGTAGCTAAACGTTTGGCTCATGAAATAAAAAACCCGCTAACCCCAATACTACTTTCGGCAGAAAGACTAAACTATAAACTAGCCAAAAAAATATCTGCTGAAGATGAAGTGTTTTTAAATAGAATGACGCAAACCATTACCAACCAAGTATTAGCCATGCAACAATTAGTGCAAGCCTTTACAGAATATGCAGATAGCCCCAAATTAGAAATATCAGCACTACAAATTAATAAATTAATTTTAGATGTTGCAGAAATGTACTATGATAAAAGTGCAACTTGGCAAGTTATTACTGAACTTGATGAGCAATGCAAAATTATTTATGCCGATGCTGCTAAAATAAGACAATTACTACATAATTTAATAAAGAATGCTATAGAAGCAGAAGAAGAAGGTAAAGATAATTTAATAACAATATCTACTAAGCTTTTAGAAAAAAAAATACAAATATGTATTACTGATACAGGTGCTGGGATATCTGAAACTGCTAAAAACTGGATATTTGAACCCTACGCAACAGGTAAACCCAAAGGAACAGGCTTAGGTTTAGCTATAGTTAAAAAAATTGTTGATGAACATAATGGGCAAATTAAAGTAGAATCTATTTATAATGCAAATAACAATAACCAACAAGGCACAATATTTTCAATAGTTTTACCTATTCAAAGTATGACTATTGAGGGAGTTTAAGGGTACAAAATGATATTAGGTAAAATTCTTATTGTTGATGATGAAAAAGATATTCGTACTTTAATGGAAGAAATCTTTACTGACGAAGGCTATCAAGTTACTACTGCAGCTAATGGGCAGCAAGCCATAAATGCTTGGAATGAACAACACCCAGACATAATGTTTTTAGATATCTGGATGCCTGATATCGACGGTATAACCCTATTAAAATCTATGCTTGAAAAACAAGTTATAGGTAATTCTTGCGTAATAATGATGTCTGGTCATGGCACTATAGAAACAGCTATTAAAGCTACCAAACTAGGCGCTTATGATTTTTTAGAAAAACCATTATCTATGGCTAAACTATTACTTAGCGCTGAAAAAGCTATGCAACATGTACAATTACACCAAGAAAACATCCAACTAAAGCAAAAAATACCAGAACAATTTTTACCAATAGGTAGTAGTAAACTTATTAAGCAATTAATAGAAAATATAGAACGCTTAGCAAAATATACTATGCCCATACTTATTACTGGTGAAAATGGTACAGGTAAACACCGTGTAGCTGAAGCCATTTATAAACTTAGTGAAAAACAAAATAAAAAACTTCTAAAATTAAATAGCACACAATTTTCGGCTAAAAAACAACAGTTGTTAGGTGGGCAGATTAAAGATGGCATTAAAAGCCAAGCTTCTCGTGGTGAAATCAGCCTTGTTAATGGCGGGACTATTATATTAAATAATTTTGAAAAATTAAATAAAGACGGTCAACAATTTTTAGCACAACTTTTACAAGATTCTTCCTATAATCGTTTGGGGGCAAATACACCTACACAAATTAATGTACGCTTAATAGTTATATCTAATTTATCTATTAGTGAATTAGAGCAAACAAACTTTGATAAAAGTATATTAAATCGGCTAAAAATAATGCAAGTACATGTGCCATCTTTACGCCAACATACTGAAGATTTGCCAGAATTAATTGATTATTTTGTAGACCACTTCTTAACCCATGAAGGGCTTAAGTATAGAGAATTTAGTATGTCTGCTAAAAATATTTTACGCCAATATAGCTGGCCGGGTAACTTTAAAGAACTTAAAAATTTAATTCAAAGGTTGTTAATAATTGGGCAAGATAAAATTTATGCAGATGAAATTAAAACCTTACTAAAAAGTAGCCAACAAAACAACCAACCATCTATTGCTAGCGTTGATACCTCGGTAAACTTAAAACATGCCAAAGAACTTTTTGAAGCAAGTTATTTAAGGCAATTATTAACAGAAAATGGTGGTAATGTATCTGCAACAGCAAAAAAATCTGGGCTAGAAAGAACTAATTTATATCGTAAATTGAAAAGTTTAAATATCGACCCTAAAAATCCAAAATAACAAGGTAGTTTAATGAACATTTTAATATTAGGGGCAGGGCAAGTAGGTTCATCCTTAACCAAAGTGCTAACTGAACAAAATAACGATGTTACAGTTGTAGACTTAAATGCCACTAACTTACAAAAGTTACAAGATAGGTTTGATATAAGAACCGTACATGGGCAAGCATCTGACCCAGAAATACTATTACAAGCAGGTTTAGCAGAAACTGACTTATTAATTGCCGCTACTCTACGAGATGACACTAATATATTAGCTTGTCATTTAGCCCATATATTACATAAAACCCCTACTAAAATTGCCAGAGTTAGAAATGATAACTACCAAAAACATAAATATTTATTTGACCCTGAAAAAAATGAAAATGCAATCCCCATTGATGCCTTAATAAGCCCAGAAAAACTAGTAAAAGACTACATAATGCAACTAGTTCAATACCAAGGGGTATTACAGGTAGTTGATTTTGCAGAAGGTAAAGTAAGAATTGTAGCTATGCGTGTAAGATCTAACAGCATGCTTGTAGGTAAAGAAATTAGAGAGATTAAACATTATTTGCCAGCCAAAATTAAAACTAGAATTGTAGCCATTTACCGACAAGGAGAGGTTTTAATGCCTACAGGCAATACTGTTATAATGCACAATGATGAAGTGTTTTTTATGGCGGTACCAAATGATATACCTGCAATAATTGAAGAATTAAAAACAACTAAAATAAAACCTTCTAAAAACATTATGATTGCAGGCGGTGGTAATATTGGTTTTAACCTTGCAAAAGAATTAGAAAAACAACATCAAGTTAAAATTATTGACCGTAATATTTCTCAAGCTAGGTTTATTGCCGAAACACTAGATGAAGCCATTATAATTCATGGTGATGTGGCAGATAAATCTTTATTAACCGAAGAAAATATTGATGAAATTGACTTATTTATAGCAGTAACCAACTCTGATGAAGCTAATATAATTTCAGGAATGTTGGCTAAAAAACTAGGGGTTAAAAGAGTTTTAGCCTTAGTTAACAATCAATCTTATATAGACTTAATTCACCTAAATAGTATAGATGTAGCAATATCTGCCCATCAAATAACCACTAGCCATCTGTTACACTATATAAGAGAAGGCAGTACTGTAAAAGTGTCTACCTTAAGAAGAGGAGCCGCCGAAGCTATAGAAGTTATAGTACAAGGTAGTGAAAATAGCTCACAAATTATTGGCAAAAAAATTGGTAAAATTGATTGGCCAGCCGATATAACTATTGGCTGTATAATTAGAGAGGATGAAGTAATGCTAGCTCATAGAGATATTACAATTGAAGCAGAGGATCATGTTGTCTTATTTTTAACAGACCCTTCACGTGCCGAAGAAATTACTGAACTTTTTTCTCCCAAAACTAAAAAATCATGGTTTAAAAAATAACTATATAAATATATGCATAGTAAATTAATTTTTAAAATTCTTGGGCTATTACTAATGGTATTTAGTATAACCCTAATACCGCCAATAATAGTCGCCATAATTTATAGCGATGGTGGTTTGAAAGAATTTTCTTTATCTTTAATTTTTTTATTAGTTATTGGTACCTTAATGTGGTATCCATCAAGAAACAGCCAGCATGAATTAAAAATACGAGACGGATTTTTAATTGTGGTTATGTTTTGGACCGTATTAGGTTTTGTTGGAGCAATACCTTTTTACTTTGCCACTAATACATTTATGTCACCAACAGATGCTATTTTTGAATCTTTTTCAGCCCTAACCACCACTGGTGCAACAGTAATAACAGGGATTGAAACTCTACCACATGCTATGTTATGGTATCGTCAACAACTACAATGGCTTGGTGGTATGGGTATTATTGTATTAGCTGTAGCCATATTACCAATGCTAGGTATTGGTGGGATGCAACTCTACAGAGCAGAAAGCCCAGGGCCGGTAAAAGACTCTAAATTAGCCCCTCGTATTTCAGAAACTGCTAAATCTCTTTGGTATATTTATTTAGGCTTAACCATAGCTTGTGCAATTGCCTACAGGCTTGCAGGTATGAGCTGGTTTAATGCTTTTACACATAGCTTTTCTACCGTAGCAATTGGTGGCTTTTCAACCTATGATGCCAGTATAGGGCATTTTCAAAGTGTACAAATTGAAATAGTAGCTATGATTTTTATGGTACTAGCAGGTATTAACTTTGCCTTACATTTTACCGCTTTTAGAAGTAAATCTACATCCCCCTACAGGTTTGACCCTGAAGTAAAAGCTTATGCAGGCATTTTATTATTTGCAGTTAGCGTAGCTATACTTTATTTAACCATCAATGGTGTCTACCAAAGCTGGCAAGAAAACTTAAGATATGGAGCTTTTCAAGCTATTTCAATTGCAACCACCACAGGGTTTTCTAATACAGAATATGCTTTATGGCCAGCATTTTTGCCAATGTTTTTAATTTTTATGAGTTTTATTGGTGGCAGTGCAGGTTCTACCGCAGGGGGCATGAAAGTTATTCGTATAGTCTTACTAGCTAAACAAGGCGGTAGAGAAATAAAAAGACTACTACATCCAAATGCATTAATACCCGTTAAACTAAATGGTAAAGTAGTACCAGACCAAGTAATAAGTGCTGTATGGGGGTTTTTTGCACTATACATAGTTTCATTTGTAAGTATTATGCTAATTTTAATGATGTTAGGTTTAGACCATTTAACCGCTTTTTCAGCCACGGCTGCTACTATCAATAATTTGGGGCCAGGTTTAGGCGAAGTTGCCACCAATTATCAAAGCCTTTCAGACCCAGCAAAATGGGTGCTAACATTTACCATGCTACTTGGTCGTTTAGAATTATTTACCTTAATCATACTATTTTCTCTAGCTTTTTGGAGAAAATAGATTATGGGCACTGCTAAAAAATGGGATAAAAAATATCTTAATACAAATAAAAACATTACTGTTAAACCCGCTTGGGTTCTACAACACCATAGCCAGTATTTACCATTAAAAGGTAAAGCTTTAGATTTAGCTTGTGGGCTAGGTGGCAATGCAAGGTTTTTGGCTATGTGTGGTTTAAATGTAGATGCTTGGGATATTTCAGATGTTGCTTTAACCAATTTAAATAACTTTGCAGCAGTTAATCGCCTATCAATAAACCCAACTATTTGTGATATTGAACAAATGTTATTTCCATATCAACAATATGATGTAATAACAATAAGTAATTACTTAAATAGAAACTTATTTGAACAAATAACAATGGCATTAAAGCCCAATGGTAAACTATTTGTACAAACTTTTTTACTACCTGTACAA
>CAZJWQ010000029.1:0-11950 GCA_964549645.1 uncultured Piscirickettsiaceae bacterium
AAGCTTTTAACCTGCTACTTAAAGAAGACGAACAAACTGCTTAATTTTTAAGAAGTAATCATGAAAAAATTAATTTTTTATAGCATAATTTTTAAATTTTTAATAGTTATTATGGCCAATCAAGCTGTTGCTAATGATAACTATGCACCTAATTGTTTTTATGTAACGGGGCATTATTCTAGCGAAGGAGTTTCTGAAGAGTTTGCTCGTAGCATGGCAATAAGAGATGCATTAAAAAATGCAAGTATGCAAAACAACTTAAAAATCAGCTCATCATTTGAAATAAACAATTTTGCTTTAACTAAAGACACTACAAGGTTTACCACCCAATCTAAAGTATCCAGCTTCACCATTAAAGAACAAGGCTTTAAAAAAACTGCTTTTGAAGATACTTTTGATAGTGCAGGCATGCCTAAACAAAACACTGCACAAAACACTGCTACAG
This sequence comes from uncultured Piscirickettsiaceae bacterium, assembly GCA_964549645.1. Lineage (GTDB taxonomy): Bacteria > Pseudomonadota > Gammaproteobacteria > Thiomicrospirales > Thiomicrospiraceae > Hydrogenovibrio. The sequence continues at coordinate 446 of CAZJWQ010000029.1, forward strand.
CAATTTATCAAGTTACCTTAAATGCTTGCTTAACCCAAAACCCAGAAACATGTGAAAACTTGTTAGGTAACCACTTACAACCTAAAGTAGTAGTTGCTCAAGCCTTATTAACAGACGAATATGGTGCTAGAGATATTTATAATTTACGCCTTGGCTATCAATTGGCATTAAAACGTAATCTGCATAATAAAGGTCATATAAATTTAGATTTATTGCACACTGGTACTCGGCTACAAGATAGAGAACTTATTTTATCACCAAATCTATCCGCAGAAATATTAGATCCAATTAGAGATAAAACTGGTGCACAATATCTAGTGCTAAGTGTAATTAATTCTGTTGAACGTAATAATACAACCAATAGGCTATGGCGAGATGTAAAAAGATTTTATAACCAAGAGTCTAAATATAATGCTAGGTCTTTAGAAGTTACTACTTTTATAGTTAACTTAATTGAACGTCAAGTTGTACATCAACAAACCAACTCTATAAGCATACAAGGCGATGTTAGCGTTGGGCATAAGCATGCTTTTGGCACTAAAGCTTTTTTTGCAACAGAAACAGGCCTAGCATTTAATTCCCTACTTGCACAAATTAGCACAGATATTCAGCAATTTTTAAAATGCCAGCCTTTAAAAACTAATATTATAGATATCAGAGGCAATGAATATATACTGTTTTTATCTGCTCAATCAGGAGCTAAGGTTGGTGATGAATTTAGCATATACCATAAGTTTGGTAGACCTATAATGAGTGGCGGAATAAACTTAGGTTTAGACTCTAAACCAGTCGGATTTTTAAAGATAACCAGAATACAATCACGATTTGCCGTTGCTAAAGTTACTAGCAAAAATGGCTTAATACAAGTAGGCGATAAAGTCCTTTCTTGGTAAAAGTAGGCAATAGTTGCCACTTAATACCCTAATCCCTTAATTTGAGATTTAACTGCTTTCAAGGGCAACATAATTTTTTTTAAAAAAAACTAAAGTTTTCCTCTTTCCTGCCGATTATCGCTACTTTTTTAAAATCCTTAATTAAAAAAATACTATTTTGGCACTTCTATTGCTTAACAATCTTTAAATAAATTAGCTTAGGAATAAAAATGAGCATATTTGGAATAAGCGGTGAAGCATTATTAGTTAGAAAAGAAAGAATGGCTGTTTTAGCCAATAACATAGCTAATGCCGATACGCCTAATTTTAAAGCTAGGGATATAGACTGGCGTAGAGCCATTGCCGCTGCTCATGAAGGTTCTAAAAGTGGTGAATTCAATATTAATTTAAAAAAAACTAATGCTATGCATATTACAGGCTCTGCAAACCTTAATACTAGTCAGTTTTTAAAATATAGAATACCAACTCAACCATCATTAGATGGTAATACAGTTGAAACACATATAGAAAAAGCAAAGTTTATGGAAAATGCTATGCAATATCAGTTTTCTCTTGAAAGAATAAATTCAAGAATTAGCGGTATTCGCAGTACATTACGTGGTCAATAATTAAGAGGTTTAAAAAGTTATTATGTCAGTTTTTCCAATTTTAGATATTTCTGCATCAGGAATGCATGCTCAAACCATAAGGTTAAATACCATTGCCTCTAATATAGCCAATGCAAACAGTATCAGCTCTAATGCTGAAACTACCTACCGCTCAAAACAACCTGTTTTTCAAACCGTGCTTAACGAACGCACAGGTGGTCTTGCAGGGGTTAGAATTCATTCTATAGTTGAAAGCCAAGCTCCATTAAAAATGGAGCATAACCCCAACCACCCAATGGCAAATGAAAACGGTTATATATTTAGACCAAACGTTAATATAGTGGAAGAAATGGCAAACATGCTTAGTGCATCTAGAAATTTTGAAACTAATATTGAAGTAATGAACACTTCAAAACAATTAATCCTTAGAACAATTCAACTAGGTAGAAATTAAAGGCTAAACTTATGAGTATTGATAACATTAACCAAGCTAGCTATACCGCAAACTTAAAAGGAAGCCCTGTAACGTCTTCTTTAGCCAGTCGCCAAGAAATGGGGCAAGCAGATTTTTTGCTACTCTTAACCACCCAGTTAAAAAACCAAGACCCGAGTAAACCTGTAGATGCCTCAAGCTTTGTTAGTGACCTTACCGAAATGAGCCAGCTTGAAGCAACCAACAGAATGAACATTTCAATACAATCAATGGTTCAAGGGTTTCAAGCCATGCAAACAATGCAAGCTACAGCATTAATGGGTAAAAATGTACAAGTATCAGGCTCTGAGATGAGTCATATTGCAGGGCAAAATACTAATATTAGGCTTGCTTCACTCCACTCTTTAACTGACGTTAAAATAGTCATTTCTGATAATAATGGAGCAGTTAGAGAGCTTAACATTGGTAATTTGCCAGCAGGTGAAAAGGCTATTACTTGGGATGGTAAAAATGCTGCCAATATAGCAGCAAACTCAGGGCAATTTTCACTAATTGCCTTTGGTACTGATGCCCAAGGCGAGCTACAAACCATAAATACCCTAGTGCCATCAAGAGTAAATAGTGTATCTATTGGCACTGATGGCTCTACAACTTTAACTCTGGCAACTGGTGCTCAAGTAGCAATGAGTAGTGTTAGAGAAATAAGTTTATAAAATACACATAAAAATACAGCTCATAGCTAAGAGCATTTTAAAGGAGAAAGCCATGGCTTCATTTGATTTAAACGCAGTAAGTGGTATTAATGCGGCATCTAAGGGTTTAGCAACCATTTCTAATAATTTAGCAAACGCCCAAACTACAGGTTTTAAAAGCTCAAGAGCAGAATTTGCAGACCTATTTACAGGTTCACAAAACTCACCAGGTAATGGGGTTAGAGTAGCATCTTTTACTCAAAACTTTGGGCAAGGAACCATTGCAGGCACAGGCAGAGACTTAGATTTTGCGATAGATGGAAAAGGCTTTTTTATATTAGATGATAAAGCAGACAAATACCCGGCTATCTTCACTAGAAACGGTTCATTTAAAGTTGATGCTGGTGGCTATATTACAGACCAAGATGGTAACCAGTTACAAGGTTTTTTATTAAACTCAGCAGCTTCAACAGAAGCTACACCAGTATTTGAAACCTTATTAAGCTCAATTAACCTAGAATCTTTAAATAGACTGCCAAAATCCACTGATGAAATGTCATACAATCTCAATTTAGACGGTCAAGCAAAATTAAATGTTGATACCAACAATCATGGGGTTGCTGACCCAAACGCTACAGGACGAGCTAACCTATTAAGGCTAATTGACTTTCAAGATGGCAATAATGCACTTAGAGACCCTTTTTCTGGTAACCCTGAGTTTACAGTACCCAAAGAAGTGTTTGATTCATTAGGTGGAGAGCATAGATTAACAGCTAGTTTTTTTAAAAGGGATGTAGTATCAGAGACTAACTCCACCCAAGATTATAATGGCGATGGCATAAACGACAAGTATAGTAGCTGGATAGTGCAGTATTCTATGCAAACTCATAATAAAGAAACTAATAGTTTTGATACATCTGGGCATGTTGCTAATAATGCTGGTCAACTAGTTAATGCCGCTGGTGCAACTGTTACTATACCCGCGCCTGCTGGCACCAATAGACTAGAGGGGCAAATCTTTGAATTACGCTTCAATACCGATGGAGTTTTAGTAGATGTACTTAGACCAAACAGTTTACATTCCCCAACTGGGCAAGATACAGCAAATTCAGAACTATCACCTCTTGATTGGACATCAACAGGTAGATCAGCTACTCTAAACTGGGTAATAGATACACCTTTTTCAGGAGCTAATGACCCACTTGGTAATAGCAGAGCCGGGGCTGTTAACATAGCTGTTGATTTTTCAAAAATGACTCAGTTTGCAGGCGAAAACAGTTCTAGAGGAGTATCACAAAATGGTTTTAGAATAGGTGATTTAGTTGGCTTAAATACAGGTTTAGATGGAGTTATTGAAGCAAGATATTCTAATGGACGCTCAGTAGCCTTGGCGCAAATAGGCTTAGCAAATTTTTCTGACAAAAACTCCTTAGAAAAACTGGGGGGTCAAAGGTTTGCAGAATCATTTGGCTCTGGTGCTGTACAAATAGGATCCCCACAAGGCAGTGGTTTTGGGTTAATTAACTCAGGATCTCTTGAGTCTTCAAATGTAGATACTACAGCAGAACTAGTACACATGATTCAAACCCAAAGAACTTTCCAAGCAAGTGCACAAGTAATTTCAACTTCGCAGCAATTGTTTCAAAGAATTTTAAACCTTTAGATTATAGTTTAGGTTTAAAACTCTACTTTCATCTATAAAAACTGGCAATTATTGCCAGTTTTTTGTATTTAGAAATTTCCAAAACTTTATATCGGCATATTTCTGCAAAACTTTAGTTTATTTTTATTATTTTGGCACAACAACTGCTACATTATTTTTAGTTTTAATACTTTCAAAAAAGGTAAACCAAATGGATCGCATGTTATTTATCGCTATGAGTGGAGCAAAAGAGGTTAGTTTAGCACAAGCTAATAATGCCAATAATTTAGCTAATGCCAATACAGATGGATTTAAAAAAGACTTTAATCAATTTAGAGCACAACACGTCGAAGGGCCAGGCTGGAATTCTCGTGCTTATGCTTTAAATGAACGTGTGGCTACAGATTTTTCTCCAGGAGCAGTAAGAGTTACTGGTAGAAGTTTAGATATTATGACCAAAGATAATGGTTTTTTTAAAATTTTAGCTCCAGATGGCACAGAAGCTTTAGTTAGAACAGCCTCTTTAAGAGTTAATGCGGTTGGTGAATTAGTTGATTCAAGAAATAATCCTATTTTAAACATTGGTGGCGCGCCTATATCTTTACCCGAGCATAAGGCTATTGAAATCGCATCAGATGGCACAGTTTCAGTTATACCGTCTGACTCTGTAGATAATTTTATGGTAGATATAGACCAAATACAAATGGTAAAACCTGATCTAAGACAACTAACTAAAGGCTTAGATGGTTATATACGTAGCGAAGAAGCTAATTTAGAACCAGCTAATGTAGTCCTACTTAGCGGTGCTATTGAAACTAGCAATGTTAATACGGTAAGAGCTTTAACCACCATGATAGAGCTTTCAAGACAATTCGAGCTACAAATTAAAATGATGAACGTAGCAAAAGATCATGCGCAAAAAACTGATAGTTTAGTTAGATTAAGTTAACTTAAGAAATACAAGGAATACATTATGAACCATGCATTATTTATAGCAAAAACAGGTTTAGAAGCACAAGAACTTAGGCTTGCAACCATTGCTAATAACATTGCCAATGCGAATACTATTGGTTTTAAAAAAGGTCGGGCAGAATTTGTTGATTTAATGTACCAAAATATACGCCAACCAGGCGCTAAAGCTAATGCAAATGAAGACAGCACCCTGCCATCTGGCTTACAAATAGGTACGGGGACTAAAGCTATTGGAGTGCAAAAAATACATACCCAAGGTAATATAATAGTAACCGACAATAAGTTAGATGTATCTATTAATGGGCGTGGATTCTTTAAAGCACTCGACCAAAATGGTGTAGAAATGTTCTTTAGAGATGGTTCGTTCCAATTAAATCAAAATGGCCACATGGTTACTTCATCTGGGCATCTTCTTGAACCTGCTATTAATATCCCAGCCGATGCTGTTGAAATATTTATAGCTCAAGATGGCGAAGTATCAGTAAAGCAGCCAGGTGATCCTACCCCTGCTGTTGTTGGGCAAATTGAACTATCTACATTCCTAAACCCATCAGGTTTAGAGGCGATAGGTAATAATTTTTTTATAGAAAGCTTAGCTAGTGGCGTTCCTGCTAACAAAAACCCACAAACTGACGAAGCAGGAAGTTTATTACAAGGGACCTTAGAATCATCTAACGTAAGCACAGTTGAAGAATTGGTTGCTATGATACAAGCACAACGTACTTTTGAAATGAACTCAAAAGCAATCTCAGCAGCTGATGGCATGATGAGATTCTTAAATAATAATATTTAATAAGTTTTAAAACTAAAGGAAATAACATGTTATTTGTAAGTAAGATTAAAATCATATTTATTCTAATTGTTAGTTTAGTTATTCTTTCAGGTTGTGTTTCTGCGCCTCCTGAAAGAATGCAAGATTTTAGCTTTGAGCCAAGTTTCCCTCAAAATATACCTGAAAGAAACGCACCGATTAATGGTTCTTTATTTCACCAAGGAAACTCTTTAAGTTTATTTGATGATTCTCGTGCTCATAGAGTTGGCGACATTATCACTGTAAATTTAATTGAGCGTTTTGATGCTAGAAAAAAAGGCCAAGCAGAATATAACAAAACCAACCAACAAAGATTTGGCTTAGGAGCAGATTTAACGGGCAATGCATCTTTTTTTGGTAATGATGCTAGTGTTCCTGGAGCGTTAGGAACAGGGCTTGGCATTAGTTATGGCTCAGACGGCTCCTTTAGTGGTCATTCTAATGTTAGGCAAAATTCTAGTATAAGAGGCACTATTGCTGTTACCGTTGTTAAAGTTATACCTAATGGCAACCTAGTTATTAGAGGGGAAAGATGGATTACTCTACACGAAGGTGATCAAGTTATGCGTTTTGCAGGAGTAATAAGAGCTGAGGATATAAAACCTGATAACTCTATAGTTTCATCTAAGGTGGCAGACGTTAGGTTTATTACTAAAGATGTAGGTATCTCTGGAGACACAGCCAGACCAGGAATAATAACCCAACTTTTACATAAATATTGGCCTTTATAACAAAACTAGTTAGGGGAGCTTACATGAATCTTAAAAATATAACTATCGCCTTAGCCTTGCTTTTTATCTTTAGTTTTAACAGCTATGCAGAAAGAATAAAAGACATTGCCAACGTATCAGGCGTTAGAAGCAATCAACTTATTGGCTATGGCTTAGTAGTTGGTTTAAATGGTACGGGCGACAACACTGACTTTACTGATCAAAGCCTCCTTTCTATGTTAGGTAAGTTTGGCGTTAACTTACCACCAGGTACTAACACTGGTTCTACAAATGTTGCTGCTGTTGCGATTCATGCCACCTTGCCTGCTTTTGCAAAACCTGGGCAAAAAATTGACATTACCGTATCGTCATTAGGTAACGCTAAAAGCTTACGAGGAGGAACTTTAGTACTAGCCCCATTAAAAGGGGTAGATGGTAATGTTTATGCTTTAGCACAAGGTAGTTTAATCGTTGGTGGCTTAGATGCTTCTGGTGCTGATGGTTCACGCATAACAATAAACGTGCCTAGTGTTGGTAGAATACCTAATGGTGCTATGGTTGAAAAAGCTGTTAATACAGGCTTTGAACTTGGTAACACCATTACTCTAAATCTTAAAAACGCAGATTTTACCACTGCAACCAATACAGTAAATGCAATTAATGAAAAATTTGGAGCTGGCACTGCCTTTGCACTTGATGCAGAATCAATAGAAGTAATGGCACCACGTTTACCTAATCAACGAGTTAGCTTCTTATCTATGTTAGAAAATATCACAGTGCAATCAGGCGAAAAATCTGCCAGAGTTATTATTAATTCTCGCACAGGTACGGTAGTAATTAGCAGCAATGTAAGAGTATCTCCTGCGGCAGTAAGCCACGGTAGTTTAGTAGTTAAAATATCCGAAACCCCACAAGTAGCACAACCCAGCCCTTTTGCAGGTGGTGATACTGTTATAGGCACTGATTCTGAATTAGATATTTTAAGTGCTGGCAATAATAGAATGTTTAAGTTCCCAGAAGGAGTCACTTTAAACGACATAGTGCAAGCGGTAAATAAAGTAGGAGCCTCCCCTAGTGATCTAGTAGCAATATTAGAAGCACTAAAGAAAGCAGGAGCATTAAGGGCCGAATTAATGGTGATTTGAGAGTAACTACTCAGAGGCTCACCCCTGGAAAACCGCCAACTCTGCGTTAAGAAATGAACATTTACACATGTAAACTCACATTTCTTGCCTTGATTTGACGATTTTTAGGGATAATCTGAATAGTTACATTTGAGGATAATAAATATGATAAATACAAATATGCCCAGATTAGAGAGTTTTCAAATATATACAGATATACATGCTTTAAATGATTTAAAACTCAAGGCACGCAATGATAGAGAGGCAGCAATAAGACCAGTAGCTGAACAATTTGAAGCTATTTTTGTCCAACAAATTTTAAAAGAAGCTAGAAAAGTCCAATTCGATGAAGGTTGGTTAGGTGGTAGTAATGCTGATTTTTATCAAAATTGGCATGATAAACAACTCGCTCAATCAATTGCTGCTAAAGGTGGCTTAGGTTTAGCCGATAAAATAGTTGAACAGTTAACCTCTGACGCTTTAATAATGACAGCCGCAGAACATGAACAACATTTAAAAGAAAAGACAAAAAACGAAGCTACTTATAACCAACAACAAACAGCATTACCTGTAACCACACAAAATAGTTTAGAGATAAGAAATTTAACCAGTGATTAAAAAAGTAACTGCTCAAGCTAGGTAGTCAAAAGGATTTTATATGTCATCACTACTTAATATTGGCAGTAATGCAACAGCATCTTTTCAAAGTGCTATTGCCACTACTGCTCATAATATAGCCAACATTGGTACCGAAGGCTTTAGTCGCCAGCGTGCAGAAATATCTAGTACTACCAGTAGCTCTCATATAGGTTCAGGATCAAGAATAGACTCTATAGAAAGAATATCTGCTAGCTATATTCAAAACCAATTATCATCAGCCAATAGTTTAAAGTTACGTTTTGAAGAACAACTATCTTTAGCTAAAAATGTTGAAGGGATTATTGTCAGTAATGATGAAGGTATTCAAAAATTTATGCAAAGCTTATTTGATTCTTTTCAAAATTTAGCTAATAGCCCCACCTCAAACGTTAATAAAAATTTAGTAGTTAATGAAGCACATAATACCGAAAGTTTAATTGCTAATTTAAGTGCCGTTTTAAAAGATACCCAAGCACAAGCTAATAGTCAAATCAGCGCTATTGCTACAGAAGTAAATAAACGTTTAGATACTATTCAAACACTTAATAACGCAATAGCAAACTCTTTTGTGGTAGGATTTAATACACCTAATGATTTATTAGATCAACGTGATCAAGCTATTCTTGAATTAAATGGTTATATGGATGTACGAACTTTTACCATGAAAAATGGTGAAATAAATGTTTTTACAGGAGATTCAAGATTACCCTTAGTTAGTGGTAACACCGTAAATCATCTTAAGGCTGAACGCTCAGAATTTAGTGACCAAAATAGAATAGAAGTATTTATGTCTATTGGTGGCAAAGACCAACAAATATCAGATGCTATAAGTAATGGTAGGTTAGGTGCAGTACTAGACTATAGAACCAATATGCTTGACCAAGCAATGAATGATTTAGGGGTTACATTAAATGCCCTAGTTGCTGCCACTAACTGGCAACATTATCAAGGTTTCGATACTAATGGCAATGCTGGGCAACATTTTTTTCAACCTTTAAATATGCATGCCGATGCTAGTATACATAATACGGGGGCAGAAGATGGCACAAATATAACTGTCAATTTTACACCAGAAATATCTACTTTAGCAGGCTTTAACGGCAACCCTCCTTATACAAATGCTACACAACCCGCAACCTATGGTAATAAAAATGATTTTTTAGAAGCTGCACATAATACAATAGGTGACTTTAAAGCTAGAGAATATGAGGTTAGAGTAAATGTTGCGGGGAATTTTGAAGTTTTTGATCATAAAGGTGGTACTACGCCTCTTGCGACGATTGCTTTTGGTGGTAATGCGCAAATAGATGGTTTAAATTTTGATTTTAGTGCCATCACAGCTGGTACAGTTAATACAGGTGATAAGTTTTTAATTAAGCCCCACCAACAAATACTAACTGATTTTAAAACAGCCATAACAAACGGTTCTTTAGTGGCTACCAGAGGGCAAAGCCCTGTTGATAGTAATAGTGATGGTTCTATTTTAGATGAAACACCAGCAACTGCTTCAGCAGGAGATAATATAAATATAGCTAACATGGCATCTTTACAATCATTAAATCTATTATTTAACAATGAAAATGGTGATGCTTCAACAACCATCTTAGGCAGTTACTCTAAAATGGTAACCAATATTGGTACCTACACTCATAATACTCAAATACAACTAACCGTGCAAAGTAATGTTTTTGAACAAATATCTGCACGTAGAGAATCTATGTCTGGGGTAAGTTTAGATGAAGAAGCTGCTAATTTACTAAGATTTCAACAAGCATTTCAAGCTGCTGCACAAATAATGCAAACATCACAATCTTTGTTTCAAACCATATTAAGAGTGTTAAATTAAATGAGAATTTCAACCGAACAATTTCATGCACAAAGTTTTAATTCTATTAACTTACATCAAAAATCTATTTTAGATGTACAAGAAAGATTAACCTCAGGAGTTAGAGTAAATAGACCAAGTGATGACCCAAGCGCAATAGCACAAATAAATGGCTTAAAAAAAATGATGCACGCTATTGCTCAACATGAAAAAAATGGGCAGTTTGCATCAAGCCAGTTATCTATGGTAGAAGTTAATATTAATTCATCCATAGAAATTACCACTAGAGCCAGAGAAATCACCCTTCAAATGATGACTGGAACTGCTTCAGCTACCGATAGACAAGCTGGTGCTATAGAAGTAGGGCATTTAATTCAACACCTTAATACCATTATGAATTCATCAAATACCCAAGGAGAATTATTATTTGCAGGTAATAATGTTAATAATAATAGTGCCTTTGTAACTGATAGTGCAAACTCAACTACTTTACAAACAGGCAACCAGTTTTTTGCCTATATTGGTAGTGCCAATGCAGGCGCAGATTATGACCCAAGAGCAAATTTTGGTGCTAGATCAGTACAAATAGGCTTTGCCACTGACAACAGAATATCAGTAAACGACAACCTTAACCCAAGTAGAATAAAAATAACCGACCCTGGTAATGATGTTTTTGGTATAACAAACTCAACCTCCTTGCCTGCTGGGGTAGATAGTAGCCTAATTAATGTATTAGTACAATTAAAAGACTATTTAGACCAAGGGTTGCCACCAGCTGGTGGAATTGGAGTAGACTTAATTAAAAGCATACAAAATATGTCTGTCCAACTAGCTGAAGTAGGATCAAGACAAAATAGAATAGAATCTCAGTATGATGCTGGTAGAACATTGTCAATAGCACTAGAAGGACGTCGCTCACAAATTGAAGATCAAGATATTGTATCTGGTATAAGTCAATTAACTAAAAGCCAAGTAGCCCTACAAATGTCGCAACAAATTTTTGCAAAAGTACAGCAAATGTCTTTATTTAATTATCTTAACTAGCTCAAAAACTATCTTACATTGTTCCAATGCTCATTTTAATACCAGTGGCGTTATGCGTCGTCTTCACGTTGGAGCATACGGTGTTTGTCAAGAGAGTTGTCGCCTAAAGTTAAAAATTATGCCGCCTTTTCCT
>CAZJWQ010000030.1:0-11521 GCA_964549645.1 uncultured Piscirickettsiaceae bacterium
CTGAAATGTCTTGATTTTTGGGGTAGAACATTTTATACTGAATATTTTCAGGAACTAAACTATTATGATTAAAAAAATGATAATCGCTAGCTCTATACTAGCTCTCTCGAGTCTGTCTTTGTCAGCAAATGCTCACCCTAAAGGTGAAAAGCCAACTCCTTTTCATGTCTTTGATAAAGACAGTAGTGGTTTTATATCTGAAGAGGAACTTCATACAACTCGTAATGAACGCATGGCTAAAAGCGGAGTAGAATGGAAGACCAAAGACGGTTTGGATAAAAACCCTTTAGTGTTTTCAAATTTTGATAGCAATAATGATGGCAAGATAAACAAAGCTGAACTAGAGGCAGGTCTCAAAGCTCGCCACCAACATCGCCCACACTAAATAAAATTGTAACTACTCAGCACACCGAAGTTAAAGCAGTTAAGGGGTCAAAGCCACTACTGTCCCACTTAATTAACTGTTGCAAAATCCTAGCATTTTGCAACAGTTTATAGGATAACATTAGTTACTCTAATCTAAAAATAAAAAATTTATATTAGGGTTTTATTTGACCATTACAGTAGCTATCTATAAGGATAATGCCCTCTGGCAATTAAGCCACCATCTATAGTAAGAATTGTGCCGCTCATCCATTGGGTTGCATCAGACAATAAATATGCGGTTGCCATTCCTATGTCTTCTACAGTGCCGTAACGACCTGCTGGCATTATATCTACCCATTTTTTTACCATGTCTTTGGTTAATAATACATCAAAAGTTCTTTCTACAGGCACAACCCCAGGGGCAACTGCATTAACTCTTATTCCAAATTTACCCCATTCTATGGCTTGTACTTTGGTAATAGCATCTAAAGCTGCTTTGGACGCTGCGTAGGCAGCAAACCATTCACAAGTTGCCTGCCCATGAATGCTGCTATTATTAACAATTACCCCTTTTTGTTTTACTTGTTTACAATTTTTAGCAAATGCGACGCTTAATAAATAAGGAGCTTGTAAATTTACTGCTAGTGTTTGAGTAAACTGTGTACCATCAAAATCATCTAAACTTAATGATTTAGTAATTAGCCCTGCATTATTTACTAGCCCATCTAGACCTGCAAATATATCCCATGCTTTATTGAAAAATGATTGTACATTGGGTAAATCGTTAAAATCAGCTTGTATTATTTGTGCTTGTATACCAAGGTTGGTAACGGTTTGTAAAGTTTTTTTAATACCTTGTTGGTTTTTATTATAGTGAATTACTAATTTACAGCCAGCTTGTGCTAATACTTTAGCCATACCTGCACCTATACCGCTAGATGATCCTGTAATTAAAATTCTTTTACCTTGTAAATCGGCAAATTTAGGAGCTAAATTATGATCTATCATTTTTCATTTTCCTCTATAAATTGGTAAGCAAAAATAAGCACTTGTGCTACTGCTTCATATAATGCTTCTGGTATTTCTTCGTCAATTTCTACTTGTGCCAATAATTGAGTAAGCTGTTCATCTTGTTTTATAGGAATATTATGTTCACGGGCAATTCTTAATATTTCTTCTGCCATATACCCATAGCCTTTAGCTGTTATCGTGGGTGCTGGTTGTTCTTTATTATATTTTATAGAGATAGCTACGGTTTTATCTAGAGTTATTTTATTCATTATGCAAATTAAACTTTTATATCAATAAGAGCTACTTTTTTAGCACTTTTATCAGCTGTTGGCATGTCTTGTATAAAAAATATATTTTTATAATTGATATTATTGTGTTCTAAAAGCTCTTTAAACTTATCTAAATTGTCTTTTATTTTATTTACTAATTTAAGTTGTTCTGCCCATATTTGAAAGCTAACTTGTTCATTTGAGTAACTAGATTTTACAACTATATTGCCATTTTTTAAATTTAAATTAGTAATAATTTCCCAGGTTTTTTCACCATTAACTTCTTTAGTTCTTATATCTAATTTAAGAGTTACAGGCGTGTTATTAGATAAAACTGGTAGCTCTACATTTATAGCATTAGTTTCTATGGCATGAATTTGCTGAATGGTTGTTTTATTTAACAATTGAGTAATTGATTTTTTTAATTGGTCTGCCTCACTAGTTGAAGCGTTAATGCCATTTAATAATTTAAGTAAATTAGCTTTCACATCTTGTTGTAGCGTAGGCTGTTTTTTAGTGAGCTTATTTTCTAAAAAAATACCACTATTACCAATAGCATTTTTAACATCTGCTCCATTAATGAAATTATTTATTTTTAATATAGAGTTAATTAGGCTAGTTAACTGGGTTTGTACACTAGCAGGCAATTTACCTAGGGTTTGTAAATTTATAAGCTGTTGAATTTCATTTTTCATTAAAGTTTGCTGAGGTAGTATGCTTTTTAAAGTTTGGCTAACTAGGTTTTGTAGTTGTTGATTAGCAGTGGTTTTTATTTCTAATTTAACCTCTGGTTGTAATTGCATTACAACAGCTTGTAAAGGTTGGTTAGTTGGTAAAGGTGTTGATATTTGACTGGTTAATATTTGCCCTCCTATATTTATTTTAGCTGAAGTATTGGTTTGACTTACTAGCGTAAAATTAATAGTTTGCCCTAGGCGTACAGTTATATTACCCTCTTTAGAGGGTAATATATTGGTTGATACATTTAGTGCATTTGTAGGCTGCATGATCTTGTTTTTATTATCCCATTCCTCCCATTTGATGATTCCAAAAAGTGCCAAAAATTAAGCTAAAGAAAAATCCAAACGCAAATACAAGATACCAGTATTTTTTAAACTTTTTAATTTGAGCCTTTTTCTCTTCGGTTATATCTTTTTCTGGATCTTTAAAAAATATCAGCAAAAAACCAATTGCAGCAATAAACCCAGCTACATTAGCAAAATGATGAATTGGTGTCACCATTGCCGCAATACCTAGTAATAAAATTGTTGCATAAACAGCTAGCAACAGTTTCATAGATAGAAGAAACTTCATAAAATTTTATCCTCAATAACCCATAATTATGGGGTAAATTTTTCTTTATTTGTTGTTATTAATTTTATTTCAAAAATTAAAGTTTCATTTGGCCCGATTTTATCACCAGCCCCTTTTTCTCCATAGGCTAAGTGTGGTGGAATAAACACTCTCCATTTAGCTCCTGAGTTCATTTTTTTCAAAACTTCTCCCCAACCTGCAATAACATTGCTCATTTGAAATTCTATTGGAGTTCCTCTTGCAAATGAACTATCAAACTCTGTACCGTCTATTAGTGTACCTCTATAATGGGCAACTAAGTAGTCATCTTCTGTAGCAAAATCACCTTTACCTTCTGTAAGAACTATATACTGTATGCCACTGTCTAAAGTTATTACGCCATCTTGCTTTTTATTTTCTTTTAAAAATGCCTCTCCTGCTTTAGCATTTTTATCAGCTATTATTTTTATTTCTTTAAGTTGTTTTTCTAGCACCATATCTTTTACATCATTAACAGCTTGACGCATTTCTTCCACGCTAAGTTTTATTTCATTATTATCTATTACATCTTGCATGCCTGCTATTAATGCTTGTGTATCTATTTCAACACCTTGGCTAATAAAGGTTTTAGCTAAATCCACCCCTAAAGCATAATTAGCTTTTTGGATTGTTGTACTAAGATCTACACTGGAATTGGTGCTAGCATGAGCGTTAGTAGCTATTAAAAAAGCTATTGATAATGCAATTGTGGTTTTTCTCATTTGTTTGTCCTTAAATTTTAAAAATAATTACTTAGGTTATAAATTATCTAGAAACTTTTCAGCATCTAATGCCGCCATGCAGCCAGCTCCTGCAGAAGTAATCGCCTGCTTATAAACTTGATCCATAACATCACCTGCTGCAAATATACCTTTAATTGAAGTTTGGGTGGCATTACCTTGTAAGCCACTTTCTACCTTTAAATAACCATTTGTCATCTCAAGTTGTTCATTAAATATCCCTGTATTTGGCGTATGACCTATAGCAATAAAAACCCCTGCAACTGCAATTTCTTTGGTTGTATCAGTCTTAGTGCTTTTTAATCGCAAACCAGTTACCCCCATATTATCCCCTAAAACTTCGTCTAATTGTTGGTCAAATTCTATTTTTATATTACCATTTTTAGATTTTTTAATTAACTGCTCGGCAAGTATTTTCTCAGCAGCAAATTTATCTCTTCTATGCACAATAGTTACTTCTGCTGCAATATTTGATAAGTATAAAGCTTCTTCAACCGCTGTATTACCGCCTCCAATAACCGCAACTTTTTGGTTACGATAAAAGAAACCATCGCAAGTAGCGCAAGCAGAAACTCCTTTACCTTTAAATTTTTCTTCAGATTTTAAGCCTAAGTATTTAGCAGACGCACCTGTTGCAATAATTAAAGAATCACAAGTATAGTGTGCAGAATCGCCGGTTAATTTTATAGGTTTTGCTGTTAAATCTGCAGTATGTATATGGTCAAAAATTACAGTAGTACCAAATTTTTCAGCATGCTTTTGCATTCTGTCCATTAGTTCAGGTCCAGTTAAGCCTTCAGGATCACCAGGCCAATTATCAACCTCGGTAGTAGTAGTTAATTGCCCACCTTGTTGCATGCCAGTGATAATAACAGGTTCTAAATTAGCTCTAGCTGCATATACTGCCGCTGTGTAACCAGCAGGGCCAGAACCTAATATTAAAAGCTTATGGTGTTGTGATTTCATATAAAACATCCTTAGACCCTAAGAGAATTGGGTTATTTTTATTAAAAGTTCCATCATTTAAGTTATTACCCTAATCCGCAAATAGAGAATTGGCATCTAGCACCAGCCCTTATTCGCTAGGCATTCACAAAAAATGCCCGCTTAACCGATGGGTTAAGCTAAGATTTTTTGCAAACACCTAGCAAACAAGGGTTAGCACTATATATCCAATCTCTATCTGCGGATTAGGGTATTATAGACCCCTTACTCATTAAGTATATAAAAAAATTTAATATGCCTGTTCCTATTAAAACAAAAGCTAAGCCGCGTAATATCTTTAAAAACAATCTTAAAAACAGTTCTAGCCAAGCAACTAATGATAGCACTAGCATGGTGAAAAATAGTTCTATACTTAAAGATTCTATTATTATTATTTGTATAGGTTTAGCAGCTTTTTTGTTTTTAATTTTATTTAGTTATAATTATAATGACCCAAGCTTTCAAACAGTTACCTCTGTTACAGAAATTGCAAACTATGGTGGTAAAACAGGTGCATGGTTAGCTTCATTGCTTTTTTATATTTTTGGTATTTTTGCTTTACTAATACCTTTTGGCATACTAATGACAGGGATAGTAACTTTAAAAATCAGATCTGAATCTAGCATAGATTATGTTAGGTTTTTTGTAAGCGTTGTTGGTTTAACTTTATTAATAATCGCAGGGTCTGGTTTAGCCAGTTTATTTATGAACCCTGTACAAAGCTTTATTCAGTTACCTTTTTCAGGTGGTGGCGTTGTTGGTTATGAAGTTAGTAATTGGCTAGTTAATTCTATTGATTTACTTGGTGCCACCCTAGTTCTACTAGTTTTGTTTATTATATCTTTTAGCATGTTTACCAGTTTTTCTTGGCTAACTATTGTAGATTACACAGGTAAATATATTTGGTTGATAATTTACAAAGCAACCCCTCTTGTTAAAAAAATATTTGACAAAATAAAACCACTTGATGATTTTACTACTATAAAAGAATCGCAAGTTAGTACCAAAGAAACTGAGAAAAACAAACCTGCTTTATTAAGTTTATTAGCAAATAAAGTAAAAGAAAAAACTAAACCAACTATAAAAGCAAAAACTAAAAATAAAACGGAAGTTACCCCTGTTATTGGCGAAGAAAATATTAATCTAGAAGTAGGTTTTAAAGAATTTTCTAATGCCACTGTACCTTTAAATGAATCAGGTGATTTACCTAGTGTAGAGCTACTAAACCCCACCCCCGAAGTAAGTGAAGGATTTTCTGCTGATGAACTAACTTCTTTATCTTTATTGTTAGAACAAAGGCTAAAAGAATTTAATGTATCAATACAAGTAGAGGCAGTGCAACCCGGCCCCGTGGTTACTAGGTTTGAAGTATTACCCGCAGCAGGGGTTAAAGTTAGCCAAATTTCTAATTTATCTAAAGACTTAGCAAGGGTATTATCAGTTGAGTCTGTACGAGTAGTAGAAGTTATAGCAGGTAAATCAGTTATAGGTATTGAAATACCCAATGAAGTACGGGATATAGTAGGTTTTAAAGATATTATTGCATCACCAGAATTTCAAAACTCTAAATCTAAATTAACAGTTGCTTTAGGTAAAGATATAGCAGGTAAAGCAGTGGTAGCTGATATTGCCAAAATGCCCCATTTATTAGTTGCAGGTACCACAGGTTCGGGTAAATCTGTAGGTGTAAATAGTATGATTCTAAGCCTACTTTATAAAAGTACACCTGAAGATGTTCGTTTAATTATGATTGACCCAAAAATGTTAGAACTATCGGTTTATGATGACATACCACATTTATTAACCCCTGTAGTTACAGACATGTCAGAAGCCGCTAACGCATTACGTTGGTGCGTATTTGAAATGGATAGACGCTATCAATTAATGGCAAAATTAGGGGTAAGAAATATTGCAGGCTTTAATGAAAAAGTAACAACAGCAATTGATAAAGGCGAACCAATAGTTGACCCACTTTATAAACAAGTAGCAAACTTTGGGCATGAATTAGGCGAACAACCACCGACCTTAGAGCATTTGCCATATATAGTAGTAGTAGTTGATGAATTTGCCGATATGATAATGGTAGTAGGTAAAGAAGTCGAACAGTTAATTTCTAGAATTGCCCAAAAAGCAAGGGCAGCAGGTATTCACCTAATTTTAGCTACCCAAAGACCATCTGTAAATGTAATTACAGGTTTGATAAAAGCCAATATTCCTACCAGAATGTCGTTTATGGTAAATACCAAAATAGACTCCAGGACTATTTTAGATCAAGCTGGTGCTGAACAACTATTAGGCATGGGTGATATGTTATTTATGCCTCCAGGCACAGGTAACCCCAGACGAGTGCATGGGGCTTTTGTAACTGATGATGAAGTGCATGCTGTAGCAGCATTTGTTAAATCACAAGGAAAACCACAATACCTTGAAAGTGTTACACAAATGACTGGAGAAGCCACAAGCGAATCAAGTGCAGTTGATGCCGAACAAGATTTACTATACGACCAAGTAGTAGCCTTTGTTGCTGAAAAACGCAAAGTATCTGTATCATTATTACAACGTCAATTTAGTATTGGTTACAATAGATCAGCAAGAATTGTAGATGCCATGGAAGCATCAGGTATAATCACTGCCATGAAAGGTAGCGGTAACCGAGAAGTGCTAATCCCCAAACCATCTGAATAGGATACTAATATAAATGCTAAATAAAATTTTACTTGTTGCTTTATTAATAACATATAGCAATTTTAGTTTTGCTAATGAAAGGGCAGACATTGCAACCTTAAAAAGTTTTATTGCTAATTTTTCTAACTTTAGTGCTGATTTTAAACAAACACAACCAGAAAAACATATATTTACCGACAGCCTATCAATAGGCACAGTAGCCATGCAAAGACCCGGTAAGCTTTTTTGGCAATACATAACCCCAGATGAACAGCAAATAATATCAGATGGTAAAAACCTATGGATTTATGACGTTGATATAGAACAAGCAACAGTTCGCCCTTTAGTGTCTGTGCAAGATGATTTCCCTATGCGTTGGTTATTATTTAATGAATCTATAACAGACCATTTTAATATTATAGTTGAGCAAAAAATAGATGGTGTTAGTTGGTTTAATTTAAACCCCAAAGAAAATACCTTTTTTCAAAGTATAGACATAGCTATTAAAGACGACCAACTATTACACTTGTGGATGTATAAAGGGCAAAACTTTATAACTAAAGTTAAATTTTATAATGCCACAACTACGCCTATACCTGCATCAAAGTTTCAATTTACACCTGCTAAAAATGTAGACCTTATTGGCATACCAATTTACTGAGACCTTTGCATAATTAAAGCACAATTTATGAAACGCATAAAACAGCACCTTTTCTATCCAAAAATTCGTCAAATAGCTAGCTATTCTCCTTATTTTTGGCTAAAAAATGTACTATTTTCTACATTCCATAAACCGCACTTTAATTATGCAAAGATCTCTTATTAATATTTTACAAAAAATAAACTATGGCATATAAACCACTAGCAGAAAGAATTAGACCTAAACAGATTACAGAATTTGTTGGGCAAAAACATTTACTAGGCAAAAACAGGGCATTATCTAAATTATTTCAAAGTGGCAATCTCCACTCTATGATATTTTGGGGTCCACCAGGCACAGGTAAAACCACCTTAGCAAGATTAATTGCTCAACAATCTAATCTACAATTTATTAGTATATCTGCCGTATTAGATGGTGTAAAAGAAATTAGACAAGCGGTAGAACAAGCTCAAAAACAACAGCAGCAATTTCAACAAAATACTTTATTATTTGTAGATGAAGTACATCGTTTTAATAAATCACAACAAGATGCCTTTTTACCCTTTGTAGAAGATGGTACTTTTATTTTTATAGGAGCCACCACCGAAAACCCATCATTTGAATTAAACAATGCCCTGCTTTCAAGAGCAAGAGTATACGTACTTAGACCACTAGATGAAACCGACCTACAACAAGTATTAAACAGAACTATTAAAATATTAAGCCAAGAACTAGCTACCACAATAGAAATAACCCAACAAGCACAACAAACATTAATAACTTATGCTGATGGCGATGCCAGAAGGCTAATAAACTTAATAGAACAAGCAATAGATTTTGCCGAAGAAAATAATGATAAAAAATTAGTCCTAAATAATGAGAACTGCCAAGAAATAACCCAAGGAGGCATAAGAAGGTTCGATAAAGGTGGAGAGGTTTTTTACGACCAGGTTTCAGCCCTACATAAATCTATCAGAGGTTCCGACCCAAACGCTGCCCTATATTGGCTGCTAAGAATGTTAGATGGTGGGGCAGATGCAAACTATTTAGCTAGAAGGTTAATTAGAATGGCAAGTGAAGAAATAGGTAATGCAGACCCAAAAGCACTAACAACTTGCATAAATGCCGCCCAAGCCTATGAAAGACTAGGTTCTCCTGAAGGAGATTTAGCTCTTGCCCAAGCGGCAATTTATTTAGCTGTAGCCCCAAAATCTAACGCAGTATACATGGCATATAAAACCGCATTAAAAGATATAGCAATAGCAGGTACAGACGAAGTACCAATGCACCTGCGTAATGCCCCAACCAAATTAATGCAACAACTAGATTATGGGCAAGGATATCGTTACGCCCATGACGAAGTAGATGCCTATGCAGCAGGTGAAGTATATTTCCCCGAAGATATGCCAGAAAGAGAATATTACCAACCAGTTATGCGTGGTTTAGAAATTAAAATAATCGACAAGCTACAAAGACTAAAACAACTAAATAAACATGCTGTACTAAAACGAAGGAATTAAATATTGCTGAATAAGGTAAAATCACCCTTATTTGTTACCTGCAAATCCCAACTAAATACAAAGGTTTTAGTTTGTCGTCATCCAATTTAGCCAAACAAGTTAAACAACTATTTACAAAAGACAGTGATGTTGCCTTAAAAATAGAAGGCTTTGAGCTAAGGCAAGCCCAAACAGACATGGCTGTAGAAATTGCCTATGCTATAGATGACGACCAAACACTTATAGCCGAAGCAGGTACAGGTACAGGTAAAACATTTGCCTATTTAGTTCCTGCAATACTAGCAGGCAACAAAGTTATTATATCTACTGGTACCAAAGCACTACAAGAACAACTATTAACTAAAGACATACCCTTTTTGCTTAAGCAATGCAAACTACAAGGTAGTGCCAAATTATTAAAAGGTAGAGACAACTATCTTTGCTCACAACGCCTAGAGCTTGCCCAAACATCCCAACAAAACAGTAAGGCTGTTTGGAAAAAACTAGCCCTAATAAATGATTGGCAGCAAAAAACTATCTCTGGTGATAAAGCAGAATTGTCATCAATAGATGAAAATGATTTCATTTGGAAAAGTGTAAATTCTAGGCAAGAGTTTTGTAGCTCCAATGGCTGTAATGCAGACACTGGTTGCTTTTATTACCAAGCAAAAGAACAAGCAAAAGAAGCACAAATACTAGTAGTAAACCACCATCTTTTTAGTGCAGATTTAGCGATGCGTGAAGATGGTTTTGGTGAAGTGTTACCAGAAGCCGACATATATATATTTGACGAAGCACATAAACTACCAGATATAGCCGCCCAGTTTTTAGGTTTTAACATTAGCCGCTCTCAGCTAGATGACTTAGCTATAGAAATTAATGAGGCACAACAAGCAGAATCTACTGAATCGGCAGAAATTACTGCCCAAGTTAAATTACTAACTAAATCTATAAAACAGTTTAATAAATCTTTAGGTAAATGGGATAAAAAATGGTTATGGGAAGAATTTTCAGCTAACCAAGCTAATATCAAATTACTAGAAACCATAAAAAACCATATATCTCTACTAATAGACATGCTAAAAGCCATAAAAGAAAGGGGCAAGCTATTAACTGCCGTATATAAAAAAGCTCAAGAAATAGAAGAACAATTACATACATGGCTAACCACACAATCTGCCAATAAAATAAGATGGTTAGAGTCTTCACAAGCTAGGTTTAAATTAAGCTTAACCCCCCTAAGCATAGCCGAACCATTTCAACGCCAAATCAATAAACTAGGTGGTAGCTGGATATTTACCTCAGCCACCTTAAGTGTAAACCAAGATTTTAGCTATTTTGCAGATAGGTTGGGGTTATCTCAAGCCAAAAGTCTAAGCTGGGAAAGCCCTTTTGACTTTAGCAAACAAGCAATAATTTATCACCCAACTGGGCTGCCAGAGCCACGAGATGAAAACTACATAAAAATATGTTTAAGGTCTATTTGGCCGTTATTAAAACAAACCCAAGGGCATGCTTTTTTACTATTTACCAGCTACAAAGCTTTGGCAGAGGCTAAAATAATTCTAGCCCAACACTGGCAAGGAACATTATTAGCACAAGGCGACGCACCTAAAAATGAATTAATAAAAAAATTTAAAAACTCATCAGCACCAATTTTATTAGGCACTAGTAGTTTTTGGGAAGGTATAGATATAAAAGGTGATCAACTAAAACTAGTAATGATAGACCGCATACCATTTACCCCCCCAAATGACCCACTAGTTAAAGCTAGGGAATCTTCTTTAAAAGCCAAAGGCTTAAATAGTTTTTTTCATTTTCAAATACCAGAAGCCATCATTTCTTTAAAACAAGGTACAGGTAGATTAATTAGATCAAGCAAAGATACAGGGGTATTAATAATGTGTGACCCACGCCTAACAAGCAAACAATACGGGCAACTTATTATTAACAGTCTACCGCCATTTAAATGGGTATTTAACCAACAAGAAGTTATTAACTTTTTAGAAGAAGACA
>CAZJWQ010000031.1:0-11139 GCA_964549645.1 uncultured Piscirickettsiaceae bacterium
GCTTGATTTTTGCCCAAATTCTACCTTAGGGTTTCCAGTAAATAGGCATGGTTGTGAGCCAGATACAGATAGAGACGGAGTGTTTGATCGTGTAGATCAGTGCCCAAATAGTGTTTTGGGTGTGAGAGTAAATCGTTTTGGTTGTGAAGCTGATGATGACAGAGATGGCGTTTTAAATAGTGTAGATCAATGCCCTAATACTCCTGCAGGAGCCATGGTAGATGCAGTTGGTTGTATGCTTGTTGGCGATAAGGATGGCGATGGGGTTAATGATTTGAAAGATCAGTGTCCTAATACTCGTGAAGGCGTGGCTGTTAATGAAGTTGGTTGTGAGCTTAAAGATTTTGTAATTACTTATATTATTTTTGATACTGGCTCTTATGAAATTAGAGCAGATCAAAGAACTATTCTTGTTCGAGATATAACAGAGCTAAGAGATGCCGATATAGATGAAATGTTAGTTATAACAGGTCATACGGATAGTGTAGGAACTGCCGCAAGAAATGAGCAACTTTCTTGGAATAGGGCTCAGTCGATAAAAAATTACCTTGTTAATGAGCTTAATTATGCTGAAGATCGAGTTTTAGTTTTAGGTTTAGGTGAAAGTGCTCCTAGGGTTAATAATGATACAGCCAAAAATCGTCAAGCAAATAGGCGTATTGAATTTAGTATTGTCGAGGAAGGTAGTACTCCAGTTGGAGCAGTTAAACAAATGCCTGCAAGCATGGAAGGTTATGTTAGATTTCCAGTAAATTAACTTACTTATATAGATCTTTGCATAACTTATAATGGGTTAAAATAATTATAAGCTTCCATATTTCAGTCAAGAAATAATTTCAATGTCTAGCTACTAGGCTTATTTCTTGACTAAAATCTGCAAAACTATACCTTACATTTCAGCTAGCCGTGGATTATGCAAAGGGCTCTATTTATTAATAATTAACGCAAAGGCTTCAGTTTATAGGAATTATTGTAAATGCTTTATGTTATTAAGCTTATAGTTTTAATGTTATTTATATCTGTAAGTTTAATTGCGGCAACTTCCTTGCAACAACCTCCACAAGTTGTATCTGTTGCTGAAATTGCAGAGATAAAAGCTAAATATGGCAGTATAGTTGCAAATCGTTTTAAAGCTTGGCAAGATTTGGTAGATAAAGCATATAAAAAACCAGAGCTTGAGCAATTAAGGTTGGTAAATGATTTTTTTAATAAAGTAAGATTTGTTAGTGATGAAGAAGCATGGGGTAGAAAAGATTATTGGGCAACCCCAAGGCAACTTTTAATTAATGATGCTGGTGATTGTGAAGATTATGTAATTGCAAAATATCTTACTTTAAAGGCTTTAGGGGTTCCTGATTATAAACTTTTTTTAACCTATGTTAAGGCTGTGCGTTTAAGGCAGGCTCATATGGTGTTGACTTACTTTAAAGAACCCAATACAGTGCCTTTGGTGTTAGATAATATTAACGGTAGGATTTTAAAAGCAACAAAGCGTAGAGATTTAATACCTATTTATAGCTTTAATGGCAATGGTTTATGGCTGGCAAGAAAGCGTGGTAAAGGTCAAGAAATTAAAGGTGGAGCTAGAGAGATTGAAGAGTGGCAGTATTTGTTAGAAAAATTAGCCAAAGGACGTTAATTTATGAGCTTAAATAAACAAATGATAATGTTTGTAATATCTATTTTGTTAATAACATTATTAGGTACATTTGCACTAAATTTTAATCAAACTAAAACTTTTTTAGAAAGCCAGCTTAAATCTCATGCTCAAGATACAGCCACCTCTTTAGGCTTGTCTTTAAGCTCTGTGGCAGATATTGAAGAGCCAGCTAGTATGGAGACCATGATTAATGCAGTTTTTGATCGTGGTGATTTTGCGGTTATCTCATTAGTAAATAATGATGAAGAGTCTATTTTTTTTAGAGCAGTCACTAGGGATGTTAGTGGGGTTCCTTCTTGGTTTGTTAATATGGTTCCTATACCTGCCCCGCCTGCTCACGCTTTAATACAGTCTGGCTGGATCCCAGTTGGTACTCTGACCGTAAAAAGTAATGCAGGGTTTGCCTACCTTAAATTATGGGAAAGTACAATTGCAATTGCAATATGGTTTTTGCTTGCAATGATAGTTACTATATTAATTGCTTATTTTGCTATTCAATTTATGCTTAAACCTCTTAAAAAGTTAGAGAGACAAGCAGAAGCAATAGTACGTAAAGAATACATTATACAAAAAGACATACCCCGTACCATAGAGTTTAGACGCGTTGTATTGGCGATGAACTCTATGGTAAAACAACTGAAATATATTTTTGATAGAGATGCAAAAACAGCAGCAAGATTACAAAAAATGGCACATCAAGATAAAGTTACAGGTTTATCCAATCGTGCACACTTTGATATGAATATAGAGTCTTTGCTTGACAGTTCTACAGATGCTTCTGCTGGCGTTATGTGTATGATTAGGATTCATAAGTTAAAAGAATTAAATGATAAGTTTGGTTATTTAACTGGAGATAAATTTATAGAGCTACTAGCAAATAAACTTAGGTTAACTTTTGATAAAAAAACCACTTTTAATGCAAGATTAAATGGGGTAGAGTTTATTACTGTAGCTCCTTCTGAAACAAGCGATTTTGTTTTTAATGCTATGCAAAGTATATATGATCATATACCGACTATAAGTAAAGTTTTAAATGCTCAAGAAAAATATCTAGACATAAGTATTGGTATTATTGATTATCATCCTGGAGAGAAACGCCAAAATCTACTTGCACAATTAGACTATGCTGTCGACCAAGCTCAAAAATTATCTAATAATTGTTTACACTATGAATCTAATAAAACTCAAGATCTATCTGATAAACAGTGGCAAACAACAATTGATTACGCAATAAATAATAAGCAGTTTATGTTTTTTCAACAATCTGCTTACGATATAAATAATAAACCCTATTTTAAAGAGTTATTTATTAGATTAAAAGATGAGCTTGGCAACATACATAGTGCTGGGTATTTTATGCCAGCAGTAAATAGATTAAAAAAAGAATATCAAATAGATCAACTTGTTATTGAAATGTTAATTGAATATTTGAATTCTAGTGATTACAGTGTTGATGAACGTTTGGCTATTAATTTAAGCCCTGTAATTATTGAAAACGGTAGTTTTATTCAATTAATTAAAGATAAATTAAACTTAATTAATCCACATAATTTATCCTTTGAAATATCTGATATCTTTGTTATAAACAATCAAAATGCCGTAATGCCTGTTATTGAAGAGTTAAAAAAACTAGGTATTAATTTTGGGATAGATAGTTTTGGTAGTAGTTTTAGTGATTTATCTTATTTACAAAAACTTCGCCCAAATTATATAAAGTTGGACGCATCATTTAGTAAAGCTATAGATGAAAATGAGCAGACCAGAGCTTATGTTGCTAGTTTAGTTGATATGTGTGAAAGTTTAGGCATAGATGTTATTGCCATGTCTGTAGAAAATAAACAGCAACAACAAGCTTTTGCAGCTTTAAAAGTTTCTTTATATCAAGGGTATCTATTTAATGCCCCTAAATCACTATTAAATTTACTATGATATTAATAAAGGAGTTAGACGTTGTCAGTAAATAGTGAGTATGCAGCAGAGTTTTATGACCCTTTACTGGAATGTTTAGTTGTGTATTGTAAACTGCAAGGCAAGCCTTTTTCTCACCAAGCCTTTATTGCAGGTTTGCCTATTAAAGATAAAAAAAGGCTTACCCCTGAATTATTTATTAGAGCGGCATCTAGAGCCAATATTAAAGTTAGCATAAAGAAAAAACCCATATCTTCAATTTCAAATTTAGTGCTTCCTTGTATATTATCGTTAAAAAATAACCAAGCCTGTTTGTTAGAAAAGATAGAAGGTGATCTGGCAACAGTAATAATGTCTGAAGCAGTAGATGGTCGTAAAACTTTAGCTATTAAAGAAATTGAGCAAGAATATTTAGGATATGTAGTTTATTTAACCGAAATAATAGATAGCACCAATAAAAAAGAAGACATCATTAAGCATGAAAAAGGTCATTGGTTTTGGTCAACCTTTTTAGACAATAAGGCTATTTATCGTGATGTAATAATTGCCTCAGTTGTTATAAATATTTTTGTAATAGCAAACCCATTATTTGTTATGAATGTTTATGATCGTATTGTGCCAAATAATGCAATTGAATCACTTTGGGCATTAGCTATAGGTATTACTATAGTCTATTTGTTTGATATTTTACTTAAATATTTACGCACCTATTTTTTAGAAATAGCAGGTAAAAAAAGTGATGTAATTATGTCATCTAAGTTATTTGAACAAACTTTAGGCTTAACTATGGCAAATAGGACAGGCTCTATCGGCGTTTTTGCCAGTAACTTAAAAGAATTTGATAGTATCCGTAATTTTTTCACTTCAGGAACTATTTCTTCTTTTGTAGATATGCCTTTTGTTATTATATTTTTATTAG
Source organism: uncultured Piscirickettsiaceae bacterium (assembly GCA_964549645.1). Taxonomy (GTDB): domain Bacteria; phylum Pseudomonadota; class Gammaproteobacteria; order Thiomicrospirales; family Thiomicrospiraceae; genus Hydrogenovibrio. Next base: position 4,488 of record CAZJWQ010000031.1, read on the forward strand.
TCATTTTTTTTATTGCTGGTAATTTAGTATTTGTGCCTATTGCGATAATAGTGATAATTTTAATCTATAGTTTTTTAATGAAAGGGCCAATTCAAAAAAGTGTTGAAGCAACTTATGAATCATCTTCACAAAAAAATGCCATTTTAATAGAAACACTTACCTCTATTGAAACCATAAAGTCTTTAGGAGTAGAAGCAAAAGCACAATGGAAATGGGAACAAGCTGTTGGAGAGATGGCAAAAGCTAGTTTAAAATCTAGAATGATGCAAAGTGCTATAGGAAGAGTAACTGGTTTTATGCAACAAATAAGCACTGTAGCAATAATTCTTGCAGGAGTTTATTTAATACAAGCTGGTAACCTAACTATGGGAGGCTTAATTGCTACAGTAATGTTAAGCCAAAGAGCTATAGGGCCGATGGGGCAATTTGCAAATTTAACCGCAAGTTATCAACAAACTAAAACAGCTCTAGAATCTTTAAATGAAATTATGGAAAGAGAAGTAGAGCGACCAGTTGATAAGAAGTTTATTCAACACCCTCACTTTGAGGGCGAAATTGAATTTAATAATGTTGTTTTTACCTATCCTAATGAGACTAAATCATCATTAAATGGAGTTTCTTTTAAAATTAAGGCATCTGAAAAAGTAGGTATTATAGGCAGGATTGGCTCAGGAAAATCAACTATCCAAAAATTAATACTTGGGTTTTACAAGCCAGATTCAGGGTCAATTTTAATAGATGGTATAGATATAACTCAGCTAGATCCGGCAGAGTTAAGAAAAAACATTAATTATATACCACAAGAAGTAGTGCTTTTTAGTGGCGATGTTAAAGAAAATATTTCTTATAGAGCCCCTTATATAGACGATGAATTTATTTTAAAAGCTGCAAAAATTGCAGGTGTTGATGACTTTATAAAGACTCACCCGTCAGGATATGCTTTAGCTGTTAATGAAGGTGGTACTTCTTTATCAGGAGGGCAAAGGCAGAGTATAGGTATTGCTAGGGCATTACTAACCCCTAGCCCTATTTATTTATTTGATGAGCCAACTAATGCAATGGACTCTAGTACCGAAGCAACATTAATTCAGCGACTAAAAGAAAATACAATTAATAACACTTTAATAGTAGTTACTCATAAAATGAGTATATTAAAGCTTGTTAATAAAATAATAGTAATTGAAAATGGTAATGTGGTGGCGGATGGTAATAAAGAAACAGTTCTAGAGGCTTTAAAGTCTGGCAGAATAAGTAAGAAAGAGGAGGTTTAGTATGGCAACTTCTAAAGAAGAAAAAAAATTAACAGATGAAGACATTGAGTTTGTATCTAGCTTAAGCCAAGCTGCCTTAGAAAAACCAACCTTTAAATCACAAATAATAGTTTGGGTGGTGCTTGCTTTATTGGTAACTTTTATTTTTTGGGCAAAAAATACAGAATTAGATAAGATAATAAGAGGAGAGGGAACAGTTGTTCCTTCAGGGCAAGTTCGTATAATTCAAAACTTTGAAGGCGGTATAGTAGATGAAATCCTTGTGCGTTCAGGAGATTCTGTTACATACAATCAACTTTTATTAAAACTTGATAATACTCAGTTTGCTAGTAGGTTTGGTGAAGCTCAAGACCAAGAAAGTGATTTATTTGCTCAGTCGGTAAGATTAAGGGCAGAAGCATTTAATGAACCTTTTAATTATGATAAATCAACTAGTGATTCAGAAAGGTTAGCTGCTCTAAAAAGAGAAGAACAACTTTTTCATAATCGCAAAAGGCAATTAAAAACATCCCAAAATGTTTTTGACGAAAGAATAATACAAAATCGTAATCAATTAAAAGAAGCTCGTAGCCAAGTTGAGCATCTTGGGCGTTCTTTAAGTTTATTAGAACAAGAAATAGGTTTTATGAAAGATGGTGTTAGGCAAGGATATGCCTCTCAGGTTGATTTATTAAAACTGCAAAGAGAATCTAATGAGATACAAACACAAATAATGTCTACAGAACATTCTATTCCTAGACTACAGTCTTTAATTGCAGAAGCCAGAAATAAAAGAACAGAAGACAAGCAAGCTTTTCAAAATGAAGCTAATCAGCGTTTAAATGAGGTGCTGGCACAGCTTGAGCAAATAGCTAGTTCCAAAATTGCATTAGCAGATAAAGTTAAGCGGACTAAAATTCGCTCACCGGTTAATGGCATAATCAGTGAGTTATTGGTAAATACCTTGGGAGAAGTTGTAAAGCCAGGTAGTGATATAGTGAAAATAGTTCCTAAAGATGATACTCTGGTGATTAAAACCAAAATTTTACCTGCGGATATTGGTTTCATTTTCCCTGGCTTAAAAGCAAAAGTAAAATTTACAGCTTATGATTTTGCAGTTTTTGGTGGTTTAGATGGAACTGTAGAACGAATTTCTGCTAACACTCAAACAGATGCAGATGGTAATAGTTTTTTTATAGCTCAAATAAAAACACAGCGTAATTATTTAGGTACTGAAGATAGGCCACTTGTTTTATTACCTGGTATGGTCGCAACAGTTGATGTAATAGTAGGTAAGCATTCCGTTATGGATTATTTAGTTAAGCCAATACTGAGAACCAAAGAATTGGCTTTAAGAGAGTCTTAGTATTTAGAGTGCTAGCCTGAACATGAAGGTGAGGATTTATTATTTAGATTGAGGTTATAATTTTGAAGAAAATTTTGTTTTATTTAGAAGATGTGGCGATGGAAAGTAAATGGGCTTTAGCCGTTAATGACTATACTCTTATAAAGAACCTTACTCAGGTGAATGATTACGATGCGCAAAAAAACATTGTGTTAGTTCACATTCAAAATTCTAAACAAGACACTAATATAATAAAAGAGTTATTAAAACAACAATATTTTATTATATTATTTACAGATACCCCTAGTACAGAAGATGCTATACATTGGTTTAGTAAAGGCATTAAAGGTTATTTAAATAGCTATGCAAGCCCTGTGCGGATTAAGCAAGCAATAAATGTAGTTATGGCAGGTAATATTTGGCTAGGACAAACAGTTATGCAAGCAATGATTGCTAAAACATATGATAGAGATAAGGATAATAAAGGTTGGATTAAACTAACCAGTAAAAAAGAACAAGAAACTATGGAACATTTGCTTATAGGCAAGTCAAATAAAGAAATTGCTACTTTAATGTATATTTCTGAAAGGACTGTAAAATCGCATGTAAGTAATTTATTTAAACTATTTAATGTAAAAGATAGGCTTGGGCTTGTTTTGCATATTAAAAATTATAAGGATTAGAGATGAACAAAATATATACATTAACTAACTACTTAATAATATTATCTTTATTGGTCACACTTTCTATGGTTAGCACTAAATCATTTGCCTTTACTATTAATGAGGCTATTGAAGATGCTATTATTCATAATCCAGAATTTAGGCAAGAGGTTAAAAGTTTTCGAGCTATCCGCTCAGAAGTAGGCATGGCTAAAGCAGGATATTTACCAACTATAGATATTAACTTGGGAATTGGTTATGAAGAAGTTGATCGTGTTGGTTTAGCTAATGAATTAATTCGCCGCGAAGCTTCTATAAGTTTAACTCAAAATATTTTTGACGGTTTTGCAACAAGAAATGAAGTCTATAGACAAGAATCAAGGTTAAATTCAGCATCTTTTAGAGCTCATGCAGCTGCCAATGAAGTTGCTTTGCAAATGGCTACAGCCTATGTTAATTTATTTAGAGAAAAAGAAGTATTGGACTTAGCTGAAGATAATCTAAATACTCACGTACAAATTTTAGATCAAATCAGCCTGCGTTTTAATGCAGGCATTGGTAACCAAGTAGAGCTAGACCAAGCCAGAGCACGTTTATCTTTGGCTAAATCTAATTTAAGCTTGGCAAAAAATAATTATGCAGATGCAGATGCTAAGTTTCAAAGAGTTCTTGGTAGAGAAATAAGTGGTGAATTAATTGCCCCAAAATTTACATTTAATTTACCCCCAACTTTAGTTGAAGCTACGCAAGCTGCTTTATTCAATCATCCAACATTACTTTCTGCTAATGCTGATGTTGAAGAGTCTAAAGCACAACATCGTGCAAGTCATAGTAACAACTATCCTTCTCTTGATCTTGAATTAGAAAAAAGACTTGATAATAATTTATCTGGGGTAGAAGGTAGAAATGAAAATTTACAAGCTATGTTACGCTTAAGGTTCAATCTTTATAATGGAGGTAGAGACTCTCATAATATTGAAAGAACTTTCTCTGAAAAACATAGGGCTTCAGAAATAAGAAATAATTCAAGACGTCAAACAATAGAAAACTTACGTTTTGCTTGGAACGCTAATAAATATATTGTAGAGAAAATAACTCATCAAAATAAACATATTAATTTAACCTATGAAACTCTTACTGGTTATCGTAAACAATTTAATTTAGGCAGGCGTTCTTTGTTAGATTTACTTAATACAGAAAATGAGCATGTTAGTGCAAATAGATCTTTGATTAATAGTGAGGCAGATAAATTAATTGCACAATACCGTATATTATCAGCAACGGGTAATTTAATTAATAAATTAGGTATTAGTTACTCTTTTATTGATGTTAAAAGTAATGGCGAAAGATAATATTGGTATCAAAACATAGGCTGTAAAATTGGCTAAAACCCGCAGGTTGGGATTATACTGATTCTTTTTGGAATTATTATTATTTACAAACACTATAGCATGCTTTATACTCTATACTGTACGTAAAATTAGACAATGCTAATATATAAATTTTTTATAGAAGTTCGGAGTATTTTAATAATGGTAAAGAACACGACAATAGACCGCCGTCGCTTTTTAAGTTTGGTGGCAGCTGGTGCTTTGGCAACAACAATAAAACCAGTTTATGCAGGTAAAAAAGTACAAACTAAAGCTAATATTGTAATATTAGGTGCAGGAGCTGGTGGTGCAACAATGGCTAATAGGTTAGCAAACCAGTTAGATGGAGCTAAAATTACTATTATTGATGGCAGAAAACAACACTGGTATCAACCTGGCTTTACGTTAATAGCAGCTGGCTTAAAAAATGCCAATTATTCTATTAGCCAAACGGCAGAATGGTTACCTAGAAATATTAATTTCATAGAAGAATATGCTGCAGAAGTAGACCCTGAAGCTAAAAATCTAACCACTGCTAGTGGCAAAAAAATACCTTATGATTATTTAGTTCTTTGCCCAGGCATAACTTTGGACTGGGATAAAGTAGAAGGTTTTGACCTAAGCATGGTTGGTAAAGAAGGTATTGCCGCTGTTTATGCAGGGCCTGAAGCAGCCGAGAAAAGTTATAAAGCCTTAGCTAAATTTACTGATGAAGGTGGTCAAGGGTTGTTTACACGACCTAATACAGGGATGAAGTGTGCAGGGGCTCCTATAAAATATGCCTTTATTGCCGATGATATAGCCCGCAAAAAAAATAATAGGGGCAAAATGGAAATAACCTATGCCGCTCATTCTAAATCTTTATTTGGGGTGCCTATTATACATGAAAAAGTACGTATGCTTTTTGATGACCGTGGCTTTAATGTAGTATACAACCATGTAATGAAATCGATTGATCATGGTAAAAAGCTAGCAACTTTTGCAACTGTTAATGGTGATGTAGAGTTACCATATGACTTTACTAATGTAATCCCTCCACAACGTGCTCCAGATGTAATCATGAATTCAGATCTGCCGTGGCAAGATAAAAAAGGTAGAGATGGCTGGGTAGAAGTTGACAAACACAATCTTCGCCATAATCGTTACCCAGAAATATTTGCCTGTGGTGATGTAGCAGGAGTACCAAAAGGTAAAACTGCAGCAACAGTTAAATGGATGGCTCCTGTTATAGAAGATCATTTGATTGCTCAAATTCAAGGTAAAGAAGGAACTACATCATTTAATGGTTATACCTCATGTCCGCTTATTACCAGAATTGGTAGGGCTATGTTAATTGAGTTTGATTATAACAATAATTTAGTACCATCATTTCCAGGTATAATCGCACCTTTAGAAGAGTTGTGGATAAGCTGGTTAGTTAAAACTATGGGTGTTAAACCAGCATATGAAGCCATGTTACGTGGCAGAGCTTAGGAGAATATAATGGAAGAAGTTACTATTGGTGCAATTATTGCAATTTTTGAAGCTATGTTTGGTGCATTTTTATTTTGGTTTTTAGTTATTCTTGCTATTGCCATGGTCACTTTTATAATTGTACTTAAAGTACGTAATAAAAGATTTAAGTCTGAACATTATTTATGGGCAAAAATAGCCGCCCCTATAGGTGCAATTTTTGCAGTACTATTTATGATGTGGTTTAATAACTCTGGTTTCCATGACCTTGGTGGACCAATTGATGTGATTCTAGTATTATTCCTTGCTATAGGTGGAGCTATTGCAGCTGCTATGGTGGCATATTTAGCACAATATTTAAAAGATACTAGCAAAGTAACAGCTTAATTATAATTATATTTTAATCAAAAAAAAGTCAACCATAAGGTTGACTTTTTTTGTTTCTTTGGAAAGTTTTAGATTAAGTTGTAATTATTTAAACTCATCCATTAATCGCTGAAAACTTTGGTATCGTTCAAAGTGGAGTTGCTACACTAAACCGACACAAAGAAATGAGATAATCTCACCACTTTG
>CAZJWQ010000032.1:0-2621 GCA_964549645.1 uncultured Piscirickettsiaceae bacterium
TCTAAATAACTTTTGAAAACCTATTTTGAGTTTTTTCATTTAAATAAGCATCAAAAACCATACAAATATTGCGAATTAAAAACCTACCTTTTGCGGTTACAAAAATATCAGTAGTTGTTATTGTTATTAATTTATCTTCTTGCATAGGGGCTAGTTTTTTTAATTCTTTATAAAAATATTCATTAAATATAATTCCCCATTGTTTATTTAATTTTAAAAAATTTAAATGAAAATGGCTAATTAATCTAGTTATTACGTCTCTCCTTAACTCATCATCTTCGCTTAGGTGTACGCCTCTAAAAATTGCTAACTGATTATTATCAATCGAATTATAATAATCTTTTAAGCTTTTATTATTTTGTGAGTAAGTGTTATCTATTAATGATATAGAAGTTGCTCCTATACCAATTAAATCTGATGCGGCATGAGTAGAGTAGCCTTGAAAATTTCTGTATAAAGTTTTATTTTTTTGGGCTATTGCTAGTTCATCATCTGGTTTGGCAAAATGGTCCATACCAATATAAACATAACCTGCTTCTAGTAGCCTTTGTGTGGTGGCTTGTAATATAGCTAATTTTTCATCTGCTGTGGGCATATCAGCAGCTTGCATTTTTTTTTGTGCAGGAAACATGTTTGGCATATGGGCATAGTTAAAAATTGAAAATCTTGCAGGGTTAGCCTCTAAAACACTATCTAATGTTTTTATAAAGCCAGCTACATTTTGATGTGGTAAACCATAAATTAAGTCAATATTTATACCCATAAAACCAGCTTCATTGGCTGCTTCTAATACTTCAAAGGTTTCTTGTTTTGTTTGTATTCTATTAATAGCTTTTTGTACTTTAGGATCAAAATCTTGTACTCCTAAACTCATACGGTTAAAGCCTAATTCTCTAAGCGTTAAGACAGTTTTTCTATTAGCTTCTCTAGGGTCTATTTCAATGGAATATTCTCCATCATCATTATCATATAAATTAAAATGTTGGCGTGTTTTATCCATTAGATGTTGCATTTCATCCATGTTTATAAAGGTTGGTGTGCCGCCACCCCAGTGCAGTTGGTCAACAACTTTATCTTTATTAAATAGTAGAGCTTGCATAGCTATTTCTTTATGTAAACGCTCTAAATAAGGGCTGGTTTTGCTTCTGTCTCTTGTCCACACTTTATTACAAGCACAAAAAAAACAAATGGTATCGCAAAAGGGTATATGAAAATAAAGCGATAAATTTCGAGAGGATTTGTTGCATCGGCTAACAGCACTTTTATACTGCTCTATACCAAATGACTCTTCAAACTGCAAAGCCGTGGGGTAAGATGTATATCTAGGCCCAGATTGATTGTAACGCTTAATAAGTTGTTCATCAAAAACTAAAGAGAGATCCATAAAAAATTCGATTTTAAAAGATACTAGGTTAACAAATTATTTTAGTTTCCATTGCTATTAATGATTAACTCTTGCGGTAAATCAACTATATAAATACTTCCCTAATCCATAATTAGCTAACTTTATAGTATTAATTTTTGATAAAATTACAATTAATTAAATTTAGAGTAAAACGCAATGTTAAATAAAAAAATAAAAATAGCTATAGTCGGTGGTACAGGTTACACAGGCGTAGAGTTGTTACGGTTACTTGCTAACCACCCAAATATAGAGTTAATCGCAATTACTTCTCGTAGTGAAGCGGGTATTAAGCTTGCCGATATGTTTCCTAATTTACGTGGTTTTTTTGATATATCATTTTCAGAACCTAATATTGACGTTTTAAAAAAATGTGATTTAGTTTTTTTTGCTACTCCACACGGTGTAGCAATGAGTATGACCCCATCTTTAATAGAAGCAGGGGTTAGAGTAATTGATTTAGCTGCAGACTTTAGAATTGATGATTTAGATGTCTGGCAAAAATGGTATGGAATGGAGCATGCTTGCCCAGAGATTATGCAACATGTGGTTTATGGTTTACCAGAGGTTTATCGAGATAAAATAAAAACAGCACAAGTCATTGCTAACCCAGGTTGCTACCCAACAACGGTACAATTAGGTTACCAACCTTTACTAAAAGCAGGTTTAATTGCACTAAATGACTTAATAGTTGATGGTAAATCAGGTATAAGTGGTGCAGGAAGAGGGGCAAAAGTAGGGTCTTTGGCGGCAGAAACATCAGAAGGTTTCAAAGCATATTCTGTAAATGGGCATCGTCATCAACCAGAAATGCAACAAGGCTTAAATAATATGAGCAACAGCCCAACTACTTTAACTTTTGTGCCACACCTTGTGCCTATGATTAGAGGGATTCAATCAACTTTATATGCAAATTTAAATCAAAAAACTAGCCAAGCAGAATTACAAAAATTGTTTGAAGATTTTTACCAAGATGAATTTTTTATTGATGTTATGCCAGCAGGTAGCTTACCTGATACTAAAATGGTCAAAGGTTCGAATATGGTAAAAATGTCTGTGTTTCAGCCACCAGGTTCTAACAAAGTTATAGTTAGTGTCGTTATTGATAATTTAGTTAAAGGTGCCGCAGGGCAAGCTATTCAAAATATGAATATTATGTTTAATATTCCAGAGCAAACAGGTCTTAATCAAGTAGCAATTATGCCTTAAGAAAGTTATA
>CAZJWQ010000032.1:2721-11096 GCA_964549645.1 uncultured Piscirickettsiaceae bacterium
ACTTTTTAATGCAAAAATAGCAGGTTTTAGACTAAATTTTAATAGTTTAAACACTTTTCGAGAACATTATGCAATACATACCTGGTTTAGCTGGAATTCCTGCCACGGAATCTGAAATTTCTTTTATTGATGGTCAAAAAGGTATTTTGACTTATCGTGGTTACAATATTATGGAGTTGGCAGAACACTCTTCGTTTGAAGAAACTACTTTATTGTTATTGTTTGGTTGTTTACCTACCAAAAAAGAATTAAATGCATTTGATAAAGCACTAAAAAGCTCACGCAAAATTAAATTTAATATCCGTAATATTATGGAGAATTTACCTTCTTCTACCCATCCTATGCACATGTTACAAGTTGTAGTAGCAAGTTTAGCTAGTTTCTACCCTAGTACAGAATATATGAAAGGTGGTACAGAAAATCAAAAATATGTTAATGATGTAACCGTAAAAATAATTTCTCATATGGGAACGCTGGTTGCTATGTGGGAACATATGCGTAATGGTTTTGAACCTATAGAACCTAGGCAAGATTTATCTTATGCTGAGAATTTTTTATATATGGTCACAGGTAAAGTGCCTGATAAAGAATGGGCAAGATTGTTAGATGCTTGTTTAATTTTACATGCAGAACATACAATTAACGCATCTACTTTTACTACAATGGTTACAGGCTCAACCTTGGCTAACCCATGCTCTGTTATTTCTTCTGCTATTGCTTCTCTTTCTGGGCCTTTACATGGCGGAGCAAATCAAAAAGTAATTGAAATGTTAGAGGAGATAGGCTCACCAGAAAATGCTAGACCATACATTGAAAAAAGATTAAAAAATAAAAAAGTTATTTGGGGTATGGGGCATAGAGAATATAAAACTAAAGACCCTAGAGCAACTGTTCTACAAAAGCTGACAAATGATTTATTAAGCCATAAAAGTGGTAGCTTAAGCCAGTCTTTTAAAACAGCAGTAGAAGTAGAAAAAATTTGTGAAGAATTGTTAGGGCATAAAGGTGTTTACCCAAATGTTGATTTTTATTCAGGCATTTTATACCAAGAAATGGGTTTTGATGCAGGGTTATTTACACCACTATTTGCGGTAGCTCGTTCTGCAGGATGGATGGCTCATTGGCGTGAGCAATTACAAAATAATAAAATTTTTAGACCAACCCAGATTTATAAAGGTGTTGGTGATTCTTGTTATATTCCTATAGAAAAACGTCCAGTTAATTAGGCTTAGTAGCTACGAATATTATTGTGGTTTTACAGTAATAAGTAGCTCTATTGCCAATTGAATATTAATTTTTAAGACTTTATTATAATCCTAGGATTATGATTTTACTCTGTACGCTCGGTAACTTCAATTAAATGGTAGCCAAATTGGGTTTCAATAGGTCCTTCAAGCGAGCCTATTTCTGCTGAAAAGCATACTTTGTCAAATTCAGGAACCATCATTCCTGGGGCAAACTGCCCTAAATCACCACCACTTTTTCCAGATGGGCATTGTGAAGTGGTTGCCGCAATTACTGCAAAGTCTGCACCATTATCAATTTCTTTTTTTATAGTTAATGCTTCTTCTTCGGTTTCTACTAAAATGTGACGTGCTGTTGCCATTGCCATTGTGGTCGTGCCTTTTTTGATTTAAATAAGTAGGGCGTAACCCTAAATCCCCGAATATAAAAACGAATAATGCACAAGCCTTTGATTACACAGCACATCCAAAAAATACCCACTTAACCTATGGGTTAAGTTAAGATTTTTTGAATACACTGTGAAACCAAAGGCTTGCACCTTATTTCGCTTTTTTATCCGAAGATTAGGGTATAATAACACCAAATAAAAATAAGGTGTTAATCTATATGCAAGTAAGTCAATCAGCTAATATACCCATGAAGTCGGTAGGGCCTTTTAAATTAGTTGGTGATGTTAATGTAAATGATTTAATGGTGCCTTTAGCAACTTATGAAACTCCATTATGGCCCTCTGTAGCTAGAGGTGCAAGGGTGACAAGCCATGCAGGAGGTATTAGGGTAACTGTAATGGATGAGCGTATGACCCGTTCTATTTTATTAGAAGCTGACAATGCCTCGATTGCTCGTGATATTATTTTATCTATAAAAAAATCTAAGCAAAGTTTGCAAGAAATTGTAGCAAAAAGTAGTAAGTTTGCTAAGTTAATTGATATAAATAGCCAAGTAATAGGTAACCTTATTTATTTACGCCTAGAGTTTACTACAGGTGATGCCTCTGGGCATAATATGGTTACTAATGCCGCCGATAGACTTATACCGTGGTTGTTACAAAAATACCCACAATTATCTTACGTATCTATATCGGCAAATTTTTGTACCGATAAAAAAGTATCTGCGGTTAATAGTATTTTAGGTCGTGGTAAAAATGTTGTTTGTGAAGCAGTAATTTCAAGAAAATTGTGCGTTAGATTCTTAAAAGCTACTCCCGAAGAAATTAAAGAATTACATATTAAAAAGGATCTAATTGGTAGCATAATTGCAGGCGGAATAAACAGTGCTAATGCCCATGTTGCAAATATGTTATTAGCTTTTTATTTAGCTACAGGGCAGGATGCCGCTAATATTGTAGAAGGATCACAAGCCATAAACCATGTAGACGTTACTAAAGATGGTGAGTTATATTTTTCTACAACTTTACCTAATATTATTGTTGGCACTGTAGGTAATGGTAAGGGGTTGGATTTTGTTGTAGATAATTTAAAGCAATTAGGTTGTAACAAGAATTTAATTGTGGGTGAAGATTCTCGACGTTTAGCTTGCATTGCAGGTGCGGTGGCTCTTTGTGGAGAGCTTTCCTTGTTGGCAGCACAAACTAATCAAGGTGAGTTAATGTCTGCTCACATTAAGTTAGAACGTTAAAGTGTGCCTATAACAATGTCTATAACTAAACGTAAGCAAGAACATATTAAAGCTATTTTGCAAGATGATGGCATAGAAAGAAATCAAGCTGGTTTTGACGACATTAAGCTTATTCATCGTGCTTTACCTGAATTAGATTTTGCTAAGGTTAATACTTCGGTAGAATTTTTAGGTAAACAACTTGCTTTTCCTTTACTGATATCTTCTATGACAGGTGGCTGTGGTAAGAATTTAGCTACTATTAATAAAAATTTAGCCATAGCTGCCGAGCAAGAGCAAGTTGCTTTAGCTGTGGGCTCGCAAAGAACCATGATTATTGATGAAAGCTCTAAAAATAGTTTTAATTTACGTAAATTTGCCCCAACTATCCCGCTTATTGCTAATATGGGTGCGGTACAATTAAATTATAAGTTTGGTTTTGATGAAGTTAAAAAAATGCTTGATATTCTTGAAGCAGATGCTTTATATCTCCATTTAAATCCTTTGCAAGAAGTTATCCAGCCAGAAGGCAATGTTAATTTCAGTAATTTAATAGAAAAAATAGCTAAATTAAACCAACAAATTGATGTGCCAATTATTTTAAAAGAAGTAGGTTGTGGCTTTTCAGATAAAGATATAAAATTAGGCTTGAACGCAGGTATAACATGGTTTGATGTAGCTGGGAGAGGCGGTACTTCGTGGAGTAGGATAGAAAGCCATAGGATTAATAATGCAAATGTAGCAGATGATTTTTTATTAGGGAAAGCCTTTCAAGACTGGGGCCTAACAACACCACAGGCATTAAATATAGCACGAAATTATCAGGATAAAGCCAATTTTATTGCTAGTGGTGGAGTACGAACTGGCATCGACATGATTAAATCAGTTATAATGGGCGGTCGTATTTGTGGGGTAGCGGCACCTTTCTTAAAGCCTGCTATAAATTCGTCCAAAAAAGTACAACAACATATACAACTGTTGAGCCAGCAATATAAATTGGCACAGTTTTTACTAGGGGCATCTAATTCAAAAGCAATATTTTTGAATGATAGCTTAATTGCAACCTAAGTATAGCATTTTAGGTGTAAATAAATGAGAGTAAGATAAAATTTAAATGACAGTTGGAATAGATTTAATACATTTTGCCACTTCTGATTATGAAATTGGCTTAGATACTTTTGCTAAAGAAAAAAATATAGATGTTAATAAGTTTTTTGAAGGTATTGGGCAAGAAAAAATGTCAATTGCCCCGCCTGATGAAGATATTGTAACCTTAGCTGCTAAAGCAGTAGCCCCTATACTTGAGCAAATAGATAAACAAACAATAACTGCAATTTTATTTGCTACTGAAACCTCGGTAGACCAATCAAAATCGGCAGGGGCTTTTTTGCATGGGCTATTAAACATGCCAAATAAATGTAGAGTGGTTGAATTTAAACAAGCATGTTATGCAGGTACAGCTGCTTTACAAATGGCAACTGCAATAGCGACAAATAATGCCAAAGAAAATATATTAGTTATTGCTGCAGATATAGCACGTTATGAGCAAGGCTCCTCTGCCGAAGCAACCCAAGGTTGTGGTGCAGTGGCTATGCTAATTAAGCAAAACCCGCGTATTATTACCATAGAGCAAGGTTCTGGTTATTATACTGAGGATGTTGCTGATTTTTGGCGACCTAATTATAGTACTACAGCTATTGTTGATGGTAAATACTCTACTAAGATTTATTTACAAAGTTTAAAGCATGTCTGGGATAATTTTGTCGAAGAAACTGATAAAAAATTTGAAGATATAAATAATTTTTGTTATCACATTCCTTTTTCACGAATGATAGACAAAGCACATAACACTTTAATTAAAAAAGCTAAAACGACTATTAGTAGTGAAAAATTTAAAGCTCAAGTTTGCCCAGGAAAGGTTTATAATAAAGTAATAGGTAATAGCTACTGTGCTTCATTATTTATTAGTTTTTGTTCATTTTTAGATAATAGTCAGCAAAAATTAGAAAACAATAGATTTGGTTTTTTTAGCTATGGTTCAGGTTGTGTCGCAGAATTTTTTACAGGGGTGATGCAAGAAGGTTATAAAAACTTTATAATGACAACTAGCCATCAACAGCAAATTAATAATAGATACTCTTTAAATTATAAAGAATATGTAAGTTTTTATTATGAGCAACAGCTTGATGGTAATAATATCAATTTTGCAAATAATAACAAAGGTCCATATCGTTTAGCAAAAATTGAAAATAATATTCGTAAATATGAGGTGGTTGATAATGAAAATAACTAATGTATTTTTTGGGTTAGCAGTAGTAGGTTTATTGTTTAATGTAAATATAAGTGTAGCTAGTGAAAAGCCAAAAGAGTTATCAAATATAGAAAAGATAAAAGCACAGCCAAAAACTTTAGACTTGTGTGTAGATTATTCAACTTTAACAAGTGAAGCTGAAAAAGAAAAAACTGTAAAAGAGCTATTACGTCGTAATCAATTAGGTGAAAAAGACTTAAATAATTTAGATAAAAACTATGTTCAAACAGGTAATAGTATGTGTGGAATGTATATGATTTTAGGTATACCTTTACAAGAGAGTTATAAAAAAATACGCCCAATGGTTTTTAAAGCTCTACATATTTACCCTGACTATTATTATGTTACTCAAATGGGAATAGTTGTGGCTAAATATGAACGAATAGAAGGGGAAATGCCTCCAGAGCTTTCTGTAGAAATGCCTAAGGTAGCAGAACCACCTGTTAAATTTAACGTTCCAGGTGGTAGGCCGATACATTAATTAACTGATATAATTAATTAAACAGAGTATAAAAAATGACACAAGATGAATTAAAGCAACAAGTAGCTAAAGAAGCTATAAAATATGTGGTAGAAGATACTATAATTGGGGTAGGAACAGGCTCTACCGCTAATTTTTTTATAGATGAATTAGCAAAAATAAAAATGAAAATAAAAGGCACGGTTGCTAGTTCTGAAGCATCTGCTAAACGTTTAAGATCTCATGGTATTTTTGTTTTTGAACTAAATGAAGTAGCAGAAATATCTGTTTATATAGATGGGGCAGATGAAGCCGATGATAGATTACATCTTATAAAAGGCGGTGGCGGAGCTTTAACCCGTGAAAAAATAGTGCTAGCTGTAGCCAAACAATTTGTATGTATTGCCGATGATAGTAAAAAAGTTTCATTGTTAGGTAAGTTTCCATTACCTGTAGAAGTTATTCCTATGGCAAGAAGTTATGTAGCACGTGAAATAGTTAAACGAACTGGGGGAGAACCTGTTTATAGAGATGGCTGTACTACTGATAATGGCAATATTATTTTAGATGTACATAGCTTAGAAATACTTGACCCAGTTGCTTTAGAGCATGAACTAAATAGCATTGCAGGTGTAGTTACTAACGGTTTATTTGCTGTACGCAAGGCAGATATATTGTTATGTGGAACTCAAAACGGCGTAGAAGTAATTAAAACCTAAACCATACAAGTGTTTGCACACATATAGCACAAGCTATTGCAGGATTTAGGTAAAAGCTTAAAATATTAAAAACTTAAAGGTTTAAAACATTATGGAACATAAAAAAACACTTGGTAGTAAACTTTTTGTTGTATTTGTTATCTCTTTACTAGGGCTATTGCTTTATGTGACAGTATTTTCTGGTGGTATTGGTAAAGCTCCACATGTAATAATTGAAAATATTAGAATAGATAAACCTTTAAAACCTATTATGGTAATTTTTTGGGCTACTACTTGCCCACCCTGTATAGAAAAAATGCCAAAACTTGCTAAACTGAAAGAAAAACATGGGGATGATTTTGATGTAATTGCCATTTCTATGCATTATGACCCAAAAAGTCAAGTAGAAAGGTTTATTGAAAATAATCCCTTCCCTTTTATTTTTGTACAAGATACTAATGGTAAGTTAGCTGAGAAGTTTGGTGGTGTATTTTTAACGCCAACCACTTTTTTAATATCACCAAATGGCACTATAGTTTATCACCGAGTGGGTGAGGTAGACTTTGGCATTGTTGAAGAAAAACTTACTACTATGATTAGCCACTTACTTAACTAGCTAGCTATTACTCTCATTTTTTGACTAAAACCTGAAAAATTAATAATTACTCAGCGAGTAATAAAAATGTATAGTAGCTGCTCAGATTTTCAGGAGTGAACTGAGTAGTTACAAAAATTATACCTTATCTTTGCCTTGCCATGAATTATGTTAAGGCTTCTAAATATATCTTAAAATAATCAATTTAGGAACAAATATGTCTATAAATAATACACTTTTTAATGAAGCACAAAAACATATTCCAGGTGGAGTTAACTCACCAGTAAGGGCTTTTAAAGGGGTAGGTGGGAAGCCTGTTTTTTTTAAACAAGCCAAAGGGGCTTACTTAATTGATGCCGAAGGTAAACAATATATTGATTATGTAGCTTCTTGGGGGCCGGCAATTTTAGGGCATGCTCACCCAGCAATAGTACAAGTGGTACAAGAACAAGCTACATTAGGTTTAAGCTTTGGTGCGCCAACAGAAATTGAAACTAAAATGGCTAATAAAGTTTGTGAACTTATACCATCTATAGATATGATTAGAATGGTAAGTTCGGGAACGGAAGCGACTATGACCGCAATTCGTTTAGCTAGGGGGTATACAGGTAGAGATAAAATTGTCAAATTTGAAGGTTGTTATCATGGGCATTCAGACTCTTTATTAGTAAAAGCAGGTTCTGGAGCCTTAACCCTTGGTGTGCCATCTTCGTTAGGTATCCCTAAAGAATTGGCCAAATTAACTATAACTTTAGAGCATAATAATGCCCTACAAGTAAAACAAGTATTTGCAGAAATAGGCAAAGAAATTGCCTGTATTATTGTTGAGCCAATTGCTGGTAATATGAATTGCATACCGCCAGAAACAGGTTTTTTAGAAACATTACGACAAGTTTGTGATGAAAACAATACCGTGTTAATTTTTGATGAAGTAATGTGTGGTTTTAGAGCTGGTCTTACGGGAGCACAAGGCTTATATAATGTACAGCCAGACTTAACTACTTTTGGTAAAGTAATTGGTGGCGGTATGCCTGTAGGTGCATTTGGTGGTAAAAAAGAAATTATGCAGTGTATTGCTCCATTGGGAGATGTTTATCAAGCGGGTACTCTGTCAGGTAACCCAATAGCAATGGTAGCAGGTTTAAAAACTTTAGAGTTAATTAGTGAACAAGACTTCTTTAGTAAGCTAGAAATTAAAACAACTAAATTACTTACAGGGTTACAACAGGTTGCAGATGAAGCAGGTATTGATTTTACCACCAACCAAGTAGGGGCAATGTTTGGGTTGTTTTTTAATAAAAATAAAAATATAACTCGTCTTGCTAAAGTATCCCAAGGTAATATGGAGCAGTTTAAAAAGTTTTATCATGGAATGCTAGCACAAGGCATATATTTAGCTCCATCAGCTTTTGAAGCAGGGTTTATGTCATTAGCACATAGTGATGAAGA
>CAZJWQ010000033.1:0-11093 GCA_964549645.1 uncultured Piscirickettsiaceae bacterium
GAATAGATACCGTAGGTCTCTAAAAATGAACAATATACAAACCTTTGATTTCGCTGTTCTACCCAAGGATTAAGATTTATTTTTATATTACCTTAGTTGTTAATATGCTAATATAACAAGTTAATTTTTTACTTGGAATTTCACACAAATGGCTCTGTCCTTTTTAACTAAACTATTTGGTAGTCGTAATGAAAGACTGCTTAAAAAATACGACTCTAGAATTGATCAAATAAATAGCTTTGAAGAAGCTATCAAATCTTTATCAGATGACTCCTTACAAGCAAAAACTACGGAATTTAAACAGCGTGTAACGGACGGCGAATCTTTAGATAATTTATTGCCAGAGGCTTTTGCCGTAGTTAGAGAAGCTAGTGTAAGAATATTAAGCCTACGCCATTATGACGTACAAATGATTGGAGGAATAGTTCTACATGAAGGTGATATTGCTGAAATGCGTACAGGTGAAGGTAAAACTTTAGTAGCAACCTTAGCGGTTTATTTAAATGCTCTTGAAGGTAAAGGAGTTCATGTAATAACAGTAAATGATTATCTGGCAGAGAGAGACTCTGAACAAATGGGTAATATTTATAGTTTTTTAGGGCTAACTATAGGGGTTATTTTATCTGGACAAACCGCTAGTGAAAAGAAACAAGCCTATAGTGCTGATATAACCTATGGAACTAATAACGAATTTGGTTTTGACTATTTACGTGACAACATGGCTATTTTTGCAGCAGAAAGAGTAATGAAAGGTCAAAATTTTGCAGTAATTGATGAAGTTGACTCTATATTAATTGATGAAGCAAGAACCCCATTAGTTATTTCAGGCCCTGCCGAAGATAAATCTGAACTTTATAACAAAATAAACCCAATTATACCAAATCTTGAACGTGGTGAAGAAGATACCGAAAATAAAACTGTAACTGGTGATTATGTAGTTGATGAAAAAAATAAACAAATCCATTTAACTGATGAAGGACATGAAAATGTCGAAAAAATGTTGGCTGAAATAGGTTTAATTGATGAAAATGAATCTTTGTATGGCACAGAAAATATTGGCTTAATGAAGCTTATTAGTGCCTCCTTAAGAGCCAATGTATTATTTGAAAAAAATAAAGATTATCTTGTACAAGATGATGAAGTAATCATTATTGATGAGTTTACAGGTCGTAAAATGCCAGGTCGTCGCTGGGGAGAAGGATTACACCAAGCAGTTGAAGCAAAAGAGCATGTACAAGTTCAAGTAGAAAGCCAAACTTATGCCTCAATAACATTCCAAAATTACTTTCGCCAGTATGAAAAATTATCAGGAATGACTGGAACAGCAGATACAGAAGCAGGTGAGTTCTTATCCACCTATGCTTTAGAAGTTGTTGTTGTGCCAAGTAATCTACCTTCTGCACGAGATGATAGAGCCGATTTGATATTTTTAGATATTGAAAGCAAATTTAACTCTATTATAAAAGATATTGCAATAGTTACTAAAATAGGACAACCTATTTTAGTAGGAACAGCCTCTATTGAAATGTCAGAAATCTTATCTAATTTATTAACAAAAGCTAAAATAAAACATAATGTTTTAAATGCAAAGCAACATGGTAAAGAAGCAACAATTATTGCAGAAGCAGGTAGACCAAATGCTATCACTATAGCAACAAATATGGCAGGTCGTGGTACGGATATAGTTTTAGGTGGTAATTTAACTGTTGAATTAGAGGAATTAAACGAACCAACAGCAGAAAAAATAGCCCAAACAAAAGAACAATGGAAACTAAGGCACCAAGAAGTTATAGACAAAGGTGGTTTAATGGTAATTGGTTCAGAAAGGCATGAGTCTCGCAGAATTGATAACCAACTAAGGGGGCGTTCAGGTCGTCAAGGAGACCCTGGGGTTACTAGATTTTATTTATCTTTAGATGACGACTTAATGCGTCGTTTTGCATCAGATAAAGTTAAAAACATGATGCGCCGTCTAGGCATGAGTGATGGTGAAGCCATAGAACATAATATGGTAACAAAATCTATAGAACGTGCTCAAAAACAAGTAGAAAGAATGCATCAAGATGAGCGTGCAAACCTACTTAAATTTGATAACATTTCTAATGAACAACGTAAAGTTGTGTATGAACAACGTAATGAATTAATGGAAGAAACCGATGTTACAGAAGTTGTAGATTCTTTACGAGCTAGTGCTATAGAGACTTTAGTAGCTGAGTTTATTCCACCTGGCAGTATAGAAGAACAATGGGATATAGAAGAATTAGAAAATGAATTAGCCAAAGAATTAGATGTGAAACTGCCTATAAAAAACTGGGTAGATGAAGATAAATCTTTGTATGAAGAAAAAATTATTGAAAAAATAGCTGCTGAAATTAAACTGTTATATGTTAAAAAAATGGAAGTAGTAGATGCAGAAACTAAGCAAAACTTTGAAAAAGAAGTATTGTTAAAAACTATAGACCAACAATGGCGCCATCACTTAAATGAAATGGATTATCTACGTCGTTGGGTACACTTAAAAGGCTACGCTCAAAAAGACCCTTTTCAAGAATACCGAGCAACTTCAGCAGAAATGTTCGCGGCTTTTTTAGATGAAGTTATGTATGAAACCACTAAAACCTTAAGTAAAATACAAATTAGAGGTTCAGAAGACGTAGATGAATTTAAAAAAGAAGTTGAGAGGGCAAGATTAAAACAACTTTCTGCCACACATGCAGCCGCTAAAACTATTGCCGATGCTTTAAAAGGTGCTAAAAAACCAGAAGAAACCAGCACTTTTAAAAGAGACATTGCCAAAGTTGGTAGAAATCAACCTTGCCCTTGTGGTTCTGGTAAAAAATATAAACAATGTTGTGGTAAATTAACTTAAGGTTTTTAAAGAGATGTTTTCATTAATAAAGTTTATTATAAATAAACCAAGCACCCAGATAAACCTACAATGATAACCTCTTTAAAAACCATAGCAAGTGTTTTTTTAGGGTCTGCTAATGCAAAAATAAACAAAGCAACTGGTAATGATTTATTAATTATAAAGTTTAATGCTAAGGCAATAACTGTAGCAAGTTTTACTAAAAATTCCTTTTGTGCCGCCCCTATTATTCTTGCTAAAAAACATTTAACTAAAACCAATAATATACAGGCATTAGTTATTAATAGTGGTAACGCCAATGCAGGCACGGGTAAGCAAGGTTTAAATGATGCAAAGCATATTTGTAAATTAATAGCTAAGCAACTATCTTGTGAACCAACACAAGTATTACCGTTTTCTACAGGAGTTATTGGCGAGTATTTACCAATGCTCAATATTGAAAAAACCATTCCAACAGCCATACAAAATCTATCTACAGATAATTGGCAAATAGCTGCAAATACCATTTTAACTACCGACTTAGTCATCAAAACCTTTAGTAAAACTATAAGCATTGGTGGCAATAACGTTACCATTAACGGAATAGCTAAAGGCTCAGGCATGATTCACCCTAACATGGCAACAATGTTAGGCTTTGTAACAACAGATGCTAAAATCAACCAAAAATGTTTGCAAAAAATCTTAACTCAATCAGTAAATAAATCATTCAACAGAATTACCGTTGATGGTGACACCTCAACCAATGATGCTTGCACCTTAACCGCTACTCAGCAAGTAAGTATGCCGATTATTGATGATGAAAATTCAGCAACTTACCAACAATTTGCCAGCTTAGTTAATGAATGTATGGTCGATTTAGCTCACAAAATAATAAGAGATGGTGAAGGAGCAACCAAGTTTGTTAGCATTATTGTAGAAAGTGCATTAAACTCAAAAGAAGCATTAAAGGTTGCATATAGTGTGGCTTTATCACCACTAGTTAAAACAGCTTTATTTGCATCTGACCCCAATTGGGGCAGGATATTAGCTGCCGTTGGTAAGGCAGGTATTAAAAACTTTAAGATTGATCAGCTACAAATTTATTTAGCAGATGTTTTATTAGTAGCAGATGGTGCTAGAGCAAAAAGTTATACCGAACAAGCAGGTCAAGCAGTAATGAATAACAAAGATATTGTTATTAGAATAGTTTTAAATAGAGGAGAAATAACAGAAACTATTTGGACAACTGACCTATCATATGATTATATTAAAATTAATGCTGAATATAGAAGTTAATTAAGAGTAGCTGAACCATGGGTATACGAACACGATTACAAATAGTAAGAGATAACAAAGTTTTTGAGCTATTTGTAATAGCTGTTATTATTTTCTCCTCAGTAATGATAGGCGTAAAAACTTATGAGTTACCCTACTTTGTTTCAAATTCATTATTTTTTCTGGATTATGCAATAACAATTTTCTTTTTAGCTGAAATTATTCTTAGAATGGCTGCTGAAAAAAAGTTTTTCAATTTTTTCAAAGGAGGTTGGAATGTCTTTGATTTTATTATTGTATCGGTAAGCTTAATTCCATTTGATAATTCTGAATATGCCCTAATAGCTAGAATGCTTAGGCTATTTAGGGTTATGAGGTTAATATCTTTTATACCTGAATTAAGAGTATTAGTTAGTGCATTGTTTACTGCTTTACCAAGAATGGGCTATGTTGTTTTACTGATGTTTATAATATTTTATATCTATGCAGTAATTGGTAACTTCATGTTTGAAGAAATTAATCCTGTATTGTGGGGCGATTTAGGTATTTCTTTACTCACTTTATTTAGAGTGGCAACCTTTGAAGACTGGACTGACGTAATGTATGAAGTTATGGAGGTTTATAGATTTAGTTGGATCTATTTTTTAACCTTTATTTTCTTTTCAGCATTTGTATTTTTAAATATGATGATAGGTATAGTTGTAGAGGTTTTAGGTGAAGAACATAAAAAAATGAACTTGCATGAAGAAGAAGAAAAACAAAATGAGCTAGTTGATAATCAATTATGTATTCAAGAGCAAATTAAATTATTAAATGAGAAGATGGATCTTTTGATAAAGGCTCAAAAATGACAATTTGAGAGTGACCAAAATTTCTCATTTCCACGCAGGAGTGTGGGAATGAGGTTAAGAAAGATTAACTTAATACCTAAATCCTGCAAGTGCTTGCACACATCTGAGCTGTTTTGCAGCCTTTACCATGTTAATTAAAGCAGGTTCAGTTTCTACCCAATTTCTAGTTTTTAGACCACAGTCAGGGTTTACCCATAACCTTTGTGCAGGTATGTTTTTTACCGCTTTTTCTATTAAGCTAACCATTTGCTCTACTGTTGGAATATTAGGCGAGTGTATATCATAGACACCTGGCCCTATTTCATTTGGATATTCAAAATCAACAAATGCTTGTAGTAGCTTCATATGTGATTTTGAAGTTTCAATAGTTATAACATCAGCATCCATTTTAGCAACAGCTTCGATGATATCATTAAATTCTGAATAACACATATGAGTATGAATTTGACTAGTATCTTTTACCCCTGAAGTAGTTAATCTAAATGAATTTACTGCCCATATAAGGTAAGCTTGCCATTGTGATTTTTTCAGTGGTAAACCTTCACGTAAAGCAGCTTCATCAATTTGAATCATTTCAATACCAGCGGCCTCTAAATCTAATACCTCATCACGCAAAGCTAGTGCTATTTGATTACAGGTTGTTTCTCTTGGCTGATCATCTCTTACAAATGACCATTGCAACATAGTTACAGCACCTGTTAACATACCTTTCATGATACCTTTGGTTTGTGCTTGAGCAAATTGTGACCATTCAACAGTCATGGGTTTTGGTCGTGAAACATCACCAAAAATAATTGGTGGTTTTACACATCTTGAACCATAAGATTGTACCCAACCAAACTGTGTGAATGCATAACCATCTAGTTTCTCTCCAAAATATTCTACCATATCGTTTCTTTCAGGCTCTCCATGTACTAAAACATCAATACCTATTCTTTCTTGGCGTTCTACCACGTCAATTATTTCTGCTTGCATTTTTTGTCTGTAATCAGTTTCAGTAATTTCAGCATTTTTAAATTGACGACGTGCCGCTCTAATTTCTACAGTTTGTGGAAAAGAACCTATTGTTGTAGTTGGAAATAATGGTAAATTATATTTTGTTTTTTGTACTACTGCTCTAGTGGCATAATCATTGTCTCTATCTAATGCAATGCTGGCAATATTTTTAATTTTTTCTTGTACGCTAGCATTATTTACAAAGTTAGAATTATTACGTTGTTTAATAATTTGAGAGTTTTTGCTTAATGTTTTAGTTAGTTCTTTAGTTAGTTCAGTGCTTTCTGTAACTCCTTGCAAAGCATCTGCTATAACGCTTAACTCAGTAAGTTTTTGTTTTGCAAAAGCAAGATAAAATTTTAATTCATCATCTAACTTTTCTTCTAAATCTAAATCTACAGGGCTGTGTAATAAAGAACAAGCGGGGGCAATCCAAAGGTTATCTTTAAACTTTTTAACCGCAGGTAAAGCTTTTTTAATAACTTTATTATAATCGGCAATCCAAATATTACGCCCTTCAACTAAACCAAGTGATAAAACTTTACTAGCATCAACTTCATTAATTACTGTTTGTAATTGAGCTTCACCACGCACCGCATCATAGTGTAAACCAGCAACAGGCAGGCTGTTTACTAGAGATAGATTTTCACCCAAAGTATCAAAATAAGTTGCTATTAATATTTTTAGGCTAGGTGTTGTTAGTGTGCTATATGCATCTTTAAACGCCTGTTGCCATTCGTCTTCTAGTTCTAAAACTAAGATAGGCTCATCAATTTGTACCCATTCAACTCCTGCATCAGCTAATTTTTGTAAAACTTGCACATAGGTTTTTAATAAACTAGGTAATAAATTTAAGCGTTTATTACCACTTACTTCTTTACCTAAATATAAATAAGTTAAAGGCCCTATTAATACAGGCTTTAAATTTTTAACATCGGTAAGATTTTTTGCTTCGGCTAATTCTTCAAATAAACGAGTATCAGTAATCTTAAATTTAGTATCTTCTTCAAACTCTGGTACTATGTAGTGATAATTGGTATCAAACCATTTTTTCATATCACCTGCATAGTCTGCTTTAGAACCTTTTTTGGAAGTATTACAACCACAACCATGCCCATCATCACTAGGTGCGCGCCCTCTTGCCATTCTAAAAGACACTTCTAGGTCATAAGTATCTTGGCGAAACCTAGTAGGTATAACACCTAACAAGGTGCTCATATTTAACATTTGGTCATAGTATGCGAAATCATTTACTGGTAATAATTCTATACCTGCATCTAATTGAGTTTGCCAGTTTTGTTGACGAATCTCTTTTGCTAATTCTAATAATTCAGCTGCAGTTTTCTCTCCACGCCAATATTTTTCTAGCCCAAATTTAAGTTCTCTTTTAGCCCCAATTCTTGGGTAGCCTAAGTTGTGTATTTTCATGTTTTTAATCCTTTATTAAATTTACGATTATAATCATAAATTAACTTCAACATGAAAACAAACTAATAATATTCACCTAAACATGAAATAAACTCATACAATATAAAGATGATAAATATAAAACACCTAAAAACTATACAAGCAATCGCCAAGCAAGGTAATGTAATTAAAGCCGCTAATGTTTTATTTACTACTCAATCGGCTCTTTCACACCAAATAAAACAGCTAGAAGAGCAATTAAATTTAAAATTATTTATCAGAAAATCTTCACCAATTCAATTAACCCAAGCTGGGCAATTATTATTAAAAACTGCTAATGATGTTTTACCAAGATTAAATATGCTAGAAAATAATTTAAAAGGCCTAGAACAAGGGCAACAAGGCAGGTTATGGATAGGAGTAGAATGCCATACTTGTTTTGAATGGTTACTTCCTATGCTAAGAAATTTCCAACAACAGTGGCCAAGTGTTGATTTAGATATAGTAAATAGCCTTGCTAGTATTAACCAACAATCCGAATTAACAGCTTTAAAAAATTTAAAACAACAAAAATTAGATTTAGTTATAACTTCAGACCCTACCCAAGACACGGAGCTAGTATTTAAAGCCTTATTTAGTTATGAGTTAGTTATGGTTAGTGCTATTGATCACCATTTAAGTAAGAAATTATGGATAGAACCACAAGATATAAGCAATGAAACCTTAATTCATTATCCTGTTGCCAAAAATAAATTAGATATATATAAACGCTTCTTAACCCCTGCTAATATCACTCCAAAACAAGAAAGAATATCGGAATTAACCTTAATGATGTTGCAATTAGTAGAAGGCAAAAAAGGAGTATGTGTATTGCCAAAGTGGCTATTAAAAACCTTGCCTGATTTTGAAAACTTACCTAAAATTAGGTTAGGAGAAATGGGTCTTTGGTCAACTTTGTATGCGGCAGTCCATAAAGATAATCAACACAAACCGTATATTAACAACTTCATTCAACAAATTGGTGGGGATTAGGCCTTAGCCATAATCCTCGGATAGAGATTGGATATATAGTGCTAGCCCTTGTTTGCTAGGCGTTTGCAAAAAATCTTAGCTTAACCCATAGGTTAAGCGGGCATTTTTTGTGAATGCCTAGCGAATAAGGGATGGTGCTAGATGCCAATTATCTATTCGGAGATTATGGCTTAGAGGTGTTTTGTATTAATTTACGCGTTTTTTGCACCATACGGTATATTGAACGAGCATTATTTAAACGTAAAACCTGCCCTAAAGGAACCCAGCGTAATTCATGTGATTCATCATTGCCTGATAAAGCAATAGTATCATCTATTTCTACTAAGAAACGCGGGTCAAAATGTTGGTGACGAGAATCGTGCTTACTAACATGAATTGTATGAATATCTACATCAAAAATATCGGCACTTAATAGTCTAATATTTTGGGAATTAGCTCCGGATTCTTCTGCAGTTTCTTTTAAAGCAACATTTATTATATCTGAATCTCCGTCTGCATGCCCACCAGGCTGTAGCCAAACGTTTAATTTACGATGGTGTAACATTAAGACATGGCTAAGTGTAGGGTTTACAACCCATGCTGAAACAGTTACATGTCCATATTCTAAACTACGTTCAAAACAATTCTCATGCCCAGAGACAAAACGTATTGTTTTATTTACCATCGAAGCTTCTTCTAAATAAGTTGTTTTATAACTTGTTAAAAGCTGTAATAATTGTTGTCTATGCATTACTAAACCCCTGACAACCTTTCAACCGCGTTAACTGCAGCACGAGCGGCTTCATCAATATCTGCTTCTTTTCCTGCAAGAGTAAGGCGACCAAAAGCTCCAACTGCACGAGCATCTACTAAAGTAATATTAGCGGCTTTTTCTGCTTCATTAGCAGCATACACTATATAACCAGCAGGCTCTGTTTCTAATATAAATAGGCTTTGGCCAGGTAGAATCATTGAACCTCGACGATCTTGTCTATTAATTAAAACTGCATGGTCAGGTGTAATAGAGCGTACTATTTCTGTCCAAGCTATTCTACATTTTTGACGTGATTGTTCAGTAGTATTAATTGCAGACAATACACTACGACCTGCTTCTAGAACATCGCTTTGATCTCTATGATGAAAAACCATCGAGCCAAAAGAACGCTCAACAACTTGTAAACCAAGATGCACTCTAGTAGCTTTTAATGCTACATCAGTTAAACGATGTACAGCCATTCCTGGAGATATTTCCATCCACAAACAAGCGTCACCTGGTACAGGTAAAAAGCCTTGAGAAGCTGTACCCATATAAGTTGCTAATTGTGGTTGCAGTGAGTCTATATAAACATAGGTTCTTAATTTAATCATAATAGGTTAAACAATAACTCTCGTGAATATATATTTAGTCTGGCCATACACGACTGTTATTTAGTTTAACCGCAGCACTGCTAGCAGGCTTAGTAGCTACTACTGGTTTTTTAGTTACTCTAGGCTTTGCTTTAGGTTGAGGTTTCGCTCGTGATGTAGTTGCAACTTTTGCGGTTGCTTTAGGTTTTGCTGCAACTTTTGCAGTTGTCGTGGTACTACCTGCTTTTGTTTTACGCATAGAATCTAACAATTTTTCACGTGTAGCATTTTTAGTTGTCATTTTATATACCTCATTAAGATTTTAAGGGAAATTCTTTATACAGAACATCAAGTTTTGTTGAAAAATCATGCTGTTGTTGATCAAGCTTATCAATACCTTCTGCAGTATAAATAGTAACATTAACATAATCAGAACCAAAACCCATATCTGGATACAAATCATCTTCTTCAGATATTTTTGCTGCTCTATCAAGAAAATCACTTAAATCAGCATAACTATTAAATTTATAACGTTTTTCTAAACGATTAGGTCGCTCTCTTTCGCGCCATTTTTCACTCATACATAAACCTTAAAAAGTAGCTCTATCTGAACTAACCATAGTTACATGACCTTCTATTTCTAAAATCCATTTTGCATATGAAGATAAATGAAGATTCTCTTCTGCAAGTAGTGTTTCAAAAAATAGTCTATTATCATGATCTCCTACTGATGCACAGTAACGAGTAGCAGAATGATACAACTCTACTATTTCAGTTTCAAACTTATAATTTTGTAATAATAGTTCATGTAAATTTGAACCCAAACGCACAGGACTTAACTGTGAAGCATTAGGTGCAACACCCAAAGCCAACATACGTGTAATAATTTTATCTATATGCTGGTTTTCTTCACAAGCTTCTTGTCTTAAACGCTGGGCAGCTTCAGGTAAACCCCAAAGAACTAATAGTCTTTTTTGGGTTCTATACTGTTGCACAGCAGAAAACTCAAAACTAAGAGCTCTACCTAAATATCCAAGAATATTTTGATCTGCATTCGTATAAGACATATTTACAAGATAAACCTAATTAAATTAACGACGACATGGTGGAAGGTTACCCGCAACACCATTAGTATTATTTAGTATAGGATCAACTTCTGTATGTGGGCGCGCAATAATATGTGCGGCTATAAGACCATCACCAACACGTTCACAAGCATCAGCCCCTGCACGTACTGCTGCGTTTACCGCGCCAGTCTCACCACGAACTAAAATAGTTACATAGCCACCACCAACAAATTCACGGCTAATTAAAGTTACTTCTGCCGCTTTAGTCATAGCATCAGCTGCTTCTATAGC
>CAZJWQ010000034.1:0-10492 GCA_964549645.1 uncultured Piscirickettsiaceae bacterium
CCCGCTTAACCTATGGGTTAAGCTAAGATTTTTTGCAAACGCCTAGCAAACAAGGACTAGCACTATATATCCAACCTCTATCTGCGGATTAGGATAAAATACTAATTTACAGAATAAATTTTACAACTCCATAATATCTACCAGACCAAAAACCAAAAACTAACAAAGGGCATTAAAAGTGCCAAGGGAACTAAATATTGTTTGGCGTAGCTGAGTAGCCATACATGAATAAAACCAACAAATGCTAAAGCACTAAAAAAAGTTGCTAAACCAACGCCAAAATCTAAGTTATAAATAGCTAAAATAATTGCTACTGCCATTAACAGCCAGCCTGTTCGACGAATAGGTTGAATGTGTTGTTTCGCTAGTGGCTTATTAAATATTTGTCGATAATGTTTGGTCATTGAAATAGATAAAATAACCAAAGCACTAAAGACTAAGCTGCTAAGAAAAACAATAACCATGTTTATAGGACTTCTCTTTTCGTTTTATTAGCTAAAATATTTCTTGTTGCTATCGGCTGATTAATAGCAATATTCTTATTAGCTTGTGGTAGCTTTTTAGGGCTAGCACGATTGCTTTTTTTCTTAGCTGGCTGTAAGCTACGTTGTTGTACTCTAACAGCTGCAAATATAAACATTCCTCCAAATAGTAACATGGTTAAATCAAAACTAAACAAGGTCCAATCTTGAGCAAGCGCTGTGGCAATTATATTTTTGTCCGTGGTAAGGGCATTAATTATCGGCACCGCAAAACATAAAATAGCTGCCCCAACTAACATTTCAATCCAAAACTTTTTAAGTGGTCGTAAAAATGGATAAATTATAAATAAACCAAGGCTAATAAACAGTGCATTAATTTCCCAAGCACCGCGGTTGGCAATTTCAACCGGCAATAATCTATTAGCAATAAAATACACCGCAATAGCCATAGGTAAACCAATAATTACACCGGCATTAATACGGTTTACTAAAATATAACCTTTGGTTGGAGCCTGTTTATTTTCATATTTAAACCGCCGTTTTTCTACCCACAACAACATTCCCGTTGCAATCATCATTGTGCCAAGCAAGCCTGAAATAAAATAAAACCAACGCACTATTATTCCAGCAAAATACCCTTCATGCAGCCCTAAAAAAATGCTTCTTGTTTGAGCAGTGACTGATCTATTTAATGGAGGGATGATTAACTGTGTTCCGGTCACACCATTATATTGAACTTCATCAACGCTATTTCTGTTAATAAGCGTGGTATTTTGGCGTCGAATAGAGACAACTGAACTTTTATCATTAGGATTAAAGATTGTTATCATATGAATCTCATCATCACCAAAGTGTTTTTTTGCATCGACTACTAAAGGTATCAAGTTAACTAGAGGAGCAGCTATTCCTGCAGGTTCAATTGGTGCATGTCTTGGAATAGCTTCACTGCGAAGGTTTTTAATTTCGTCCACTTCATAGTTGGCAATAGCCACTATTGACATATAGGTAAATACAAAAAATAACAAACCACTATAAGTAATCATTAAATGGAAGGGTAAAGCAATCACACTGACCACGCTATGGGCATCAAGCCAAGATTTTGCTCCTTGTTTAGGGCGGAAAGTAAAAAAATCTTTGAAAATTCTGATGTGAATAATAATGCCGGTAACCAGTGCCAATAGCATAAACATACTTGCTAAACCAACAATCCAAAACCCGACAATAGCTGGCATATAATGCAGGCGATAATGCAAACGGTACAAGGTTTGACCGCCTGCAGTAACTCTTGTTTCAACTATTTGATTGGTTTCATAATTGATAAATTCGCGTTGTATTCTTCCCCCATCTTCAATTTCTTTTCGCCACCCGATTTTAAGGATATCATTTCGTCCATTGGGTAAAATTATTTGCCAAGTATTAGACCAAGCAGCTTGTTCTTCTAAATGCTTTAGTCCCATGGCGATGAACTCTTCTTGCGAAATGCTATTGGTGCTCATTGGTAGTTC
Source organism: uncultured Piscirickettsiaceae bacterium (assembly GCA_964549645.1). Classification (GTDB taxonomy): domain Bacteria; phylum Pseudomonadota; class Gammaproteobacteria; order Thiomicrospirales; family Thiomicrospiraceae; genus Hydrogenovibrio. The sequence goes on from CAZJWQ010000034.1 coordinate 1,988, forward strand.
TGGTTTCATCCAACGATCTATTTCAGTATCAAAATAACCTGCTGTTCCAGTTAGAAAAACAAAAAACAATAACCAGCCTAATGCTAGCCCTGCCCAAGTATGTAACCAGCCCATTGATCGACGAAAAGCACCCTTCACGACAAGCTCCAGTAACGAATAACCCACACTAAACTAGCCGTTATTACCAATCCATACAAAAGACTAATCCAAACTTTTTTTACCGAAGCAAGTGCAAAAAACCAAATAACAATAGCGGTATAAATAGTGAAGCTAAATAACATAGCCGCAAGGCTAGCATTAGCTCGTTCCATGCCAATCATATCTAAAATCTGCGAAAGTAACATTGAGCTGGTTAAAGTAAGTAAATAACCACCAAAAATAGCCGCAATAATCCTCGCAACTAGCGGCCAATGTTCAAAACTTGCAGTGCGATCGATTAGATTAAATTTCATATTTTTTACATACAAATAGAAGTCATTATTTTAACTATAAAAACACGAATAAAGATAGTTCTGCTTCTTACCTACCCTGTGCCTAAAATAAGGAAAGTTTTTTAAATTTATTTTATTGCCATTTAATTCCGTCTTTAACATAGATGGTGCCAGTAAAAGCATGGCGAATCATTGGTTTTTCTAAAGTTGTTTTACCATCTTCTGGTTTTATTTTATGAGAGGTCCTAATAATATAAGTACCTGACCATGGGGTATTAATGGTAACTTTACCATCTTTATCACTTCTAAGATTTTGTTGCCATTTTGGTGGGCCATAAACGGTAACCTTAGCTTTTGAAAGCGGCTCTCCATTTAATAAAACAGTAAATTGATTGCCGCCACTAACAATTGGTACCATTTCAAAAGCCATAGCCTCTTTGGTTTCTGTTCGTCCTAGCTTGGCATAAAAATAAGTTTTACTGAATTTTCCTGTCCGCTTACTTTCTCTAGGAGGTCGAGAATCTTGTATAAAACGCACGTCATTACTGGTATTAATATTGGCTTGCAGGGAATTTTCTTGCAATTGAATTTTAACCGCTTGCTGTTGATCGGTCAAAAATATCTTCGCTGAGGTAAATGATTTTAACTTAGCAGATTCTTCGCGTAAATCACGATGCCAATAGCCAAAATAAACCTTTACAGATTCAGCGCCATCTTTTTCTAACCAAATAGAATGAGCCTGTGCAATACTACTAGTTAGTAGTAATAAAATAAATGTTAATAAATATTTCATGGTAATCTCCAAATATACCAAAGGGTAATCCCCCCCCCTGGCAATTTTTAATTTTAGATATTTTGCAAGCACTTGCAGGGTTTAGTTAAAGTGTATATCTTATCCCTACATAAAAAGATCTTTCTGCTATTCCACGATTAATAATAGTTGGCGTTTCATTATCAAAAATATTATCAATTCTGCCATAAATATTAAGCTGTCGACTAAGTTGATAGTCAGCAGTTAAATCTACGGTGGTATTTACAGGCAAGGTAGTCCTGTGATTTGGATCTGTTCTAGCTAAAGACCAGTCACTTTGTATTGTTTCGCCAACAATACGAACCTTAGCTCCCATTATTAAATTATCGAACCCATAATAGTCAAAGAAAATGTTTGCCTGATGGTGAGGGATTCTGACAAGTCTAACTTTATTATCGTCCCTGGCATCAGTATAGGTATAATTAACAGCTAACTCAGAATCAATGGCATCTAAGCTAATTGCATAACCAACTTCAACTCCTTCAAAAACTGAATCGCCAGCAAGGTTAATTCGGTGTCTATGAGGATCTCTTCTGGTCTGAATTAAATCGGTAGTTTTATGGTTAAAATAAGTTATTTCTAAATTATTAAAATGTACGGTAAAATCAAATGTTTCAGTGGTTTCTGGTTTTAAAGTAGGGGTCGCAAAATCACCTGCATATAAATGATGAAATAATGGTGGTCTAAAAGCGGTGCCATGGTTAGCAGAAACCCATAAATTATTAAAATCATTAAAATTATGTTTTAAGCCAAGCCTATAGGTTGTTGAACCACCATAGACACTTGAATAATCATATCTAAGTGCCTGGCTAAAAATAGTGGTATCGTTCTTAACCGTATTAAAAACATTTGAGTTATTGACAAAGACTCCAGTATTATCACGTTTTCTTTCGAGAATCACAGTGTCTCGACCAGTTATTTCTTGCTTTCTAAAGTAGTCTTCAATAGTATGGTTAACACCAATAATTATAAAATCTTCTTGATTATAAGCAAAAGAGCTATTAAGGTCGATATTATCAGTTATTCCTTCATAGTCAAAGTTTCTTACATTACCTTGGAGATCAGTACTATGAAAAAAACTATTAATTATAGTTCGGTTTGCCGATGCTCTAGAGGTAATATTATTAAAAGTATTTTGATAATTTAACCCAAAAGATGTAGGCTGATCACCTTTAAAGGAGCCTTCATTATTTGCTTTAGCCACCCCTCTAGCAGGGTCACCTCTTAACAAGCGGTTACCATCTCTATCTATTGTTAAGGTCCTATCAGTTTCACTTTCGGTTTCTGATGCATTAAAAAATGCGGATAGCCGATTATTATTATTTATGTCATAGCCTAAATTTAAATTAATAGCTTTATTTTCGTAGCTATCGTCTTCAAAATGATAGGCTTTTTTGCCAAGTGCAGTTGAGGAAGAAAAGCCATCAGTTTTTTGCTGTGATAAGCTTACGGAGCCATCAAAATCACCTTGCTTGAAAGAGCTAAACAACCCAATAGTGCTAGTATTAAAACTACCATACTCTAAATTTAAGATAGTCTCAAAGCCATCTTTGGTAGCCCTTTTAGTAATAATATTAATTACCCCAGCAACAGCATCAGCCCCCCAAACTCCTGATTGAGCGCCCTTAAGAACTTCAATTCGTTCAATGTTTTCTAGTGATATACCAGCTAAATGAGCACCACCAGCATGCGAAGCTGGATCATTTTGCCTTACTCCATCAATTAAAATTAGCAGATTAGCATCATTCATTCCTCGTAGCTTTATATTAGTACCTCCACCTAGCCCACCCCACCTTGAGAAGCTAAATCCAGGTACAGTTTTTAAAGCATCACCAATGTTTTTAAACCCGCGTTGCTCAATGTCCATACGGGTAATAACAGCAACATTAGCGGTAACATTTTCTAATCGCTGGACGACTCTAGCTGCGGTATATACAGTTATGCCATCTAACTTTGTTACTTTAGCATCGGCGACTTCAGCATGGGCAGTTCCAGTAATCGACGCTACTAGCATGATATTTAATATTGCAAAATTGAGGGGTAGCTTCTTAAGTTTCATTTTTTTTCCTTTTAACTTTGTTGGTTTAGAGACAAACAACCTTTTATTAGGTAGTTCGCCTTTAGCATAAAACCCCTCTTATTTATCATTAGCAGTAGTAACAATATAACCAAAGTTTTTGGCAGTCTGTTTCTAGTTCTTATGTTCTATATTTTTGCTAGTTTTTGACCTTAAATTTGTTGCAAACTATCATTCTTTGACAAGTCGATTATAATTTAACGTTTAAAAGTTTAGTTTCTATATAATATGCATTGTAGATAAATATTATAACTATTATCATTAAGATTACAACTATTATTTGCTTTAAGTGCAGTGGGTATTTACAATTGATAACAGGAAGCTTTATACTTAAAATTTTAAGTTAGTTGTTAAGCGGCTCCTTTAGTTAACTCAAATGTCTTGAACTCGCTAAATCTTTTTACCGCAGAAAATGTAACGGTAATATAAAAACCCTGGTAAAAATAATATGAAAATTGTCATAAAAAAAGGTAAAAAAATAACTAAGCATCAATCAACAGGAACAATAAGTGAAAGTAAAAATGCAGGGGTTACCTATAAAATAAAAACTTTTTTATTAATAGTGTTAATTATTTTCTCAGCAGATATTTATGCTGCTAAAAATAGTAATACTATTACCTTAAATGCTCAACAAATTAAGCAAATGAAAGTTAATTCGATGATTGACTTACTTAATCAAATCCCGAGCATCAGAGCTTCAACTGTCAAGATAGAATTTAATGGTTTTGATACTAGAGAAATTTTAGTGCTATTAGATGGCAGGGCAATTAATGACCCAACTGTTTCATGGCGAGGAGTAAACTGGAGTAGCATCTTAGTTACTAATATTGCAAAATTAGAAATAATTAAAGGTCCTACTGGCGGGCGTTATGGTAATTTTTCAAATGGTGGAGTAGTGAAAATAACCACTAAACAAACTGATCATGATTTGCAAGGAAATTTACATGCGGCAATTGGTAGTGCTAATTATAAGAACCTTGATTTTACTGCTAGAAAAAGAATCGGTGATTATGGGATAAATTTTGCGTCTAAATGGAGTGGTAGAGATGGCTTTAGAGATCACAGCACTAGAAGTAATTATAAAATAGCTTTACGCTTAAAAAGCCATCGTACAGATATTGTACCTGTTTTATTAGCCTTTGATTATAATAAACAAGACAGACAAAGCCCTGGTCCAGTTCATCGTTTAACACCAACAGCTATTTCAGAAAAAGAAAATATTGGTATTTCTATACTGCTGCCTTTTGAAAACTTAAGACTTGAAACCCATTTTAATCAATTTAAAAGTTACTATTCCAATCCCGCTTCAGGATTTATAAGAGAGCTACAAGATCAACAATTAAAGCAAAAAATATTTAGCTCACCAACGTTAGCTGGTATAGGGCAATTTGATTTAGGAATTAATGGCGTTTTACAGGAGATATCTGGGTTAAATTTAACTAAACGTAATGAAACTAGTGGTAGTTTATATTTGGGCAAAGCAATTACCTTTGCTAATTTTTTAGATAGTTCTTATCCGTTAAAAGTAAAATTAGATATTAAAGGCAATTATTATTCAAAATTTGCTAATGTTGTTAATAAAGGCGTTAGATTATCGTTACCATTAGAGAATATTAATCTAACTTTCAGTGCGGCTGATTTCAATAATATACCCTCGGTAACTAGGCGTTATTATAGTTCAACAAATGTAGTTGGTAATCCCAATTTAAAAATGGAAACTGGTACTAATTATAATTTTACTATGGCACTAAAAGCCACCTCTGCATTAGATATATCCAGCTCATTATTTTATAATCAAGCAACTAATCTTATAAAATTTACCCGCGAAGGAACAGCACCAGGAACTTTTGAAAATCTAGGCTCCTCAACCACTAAAGGATTACAAGCCGATATTAAGTATAGATTAAATGCCGCTATGCAAGCCTCTTTAAGCTATACAAGGATGCAGGCGATAGACGGTAGAACCGGTAATTTCATTACCTATAGCCCTCAACATGAGATTAATTTAAATTTAAAATATAAACCATTTGAATCATGGTTAATAGCCAGTAACACTACCTATAGATCAACCAGATATTATAATAGTAGCAATACAAGAAGAGTAGAGGGTAGAAATTTAAGAACCAATATTAGAGTGGATCATTCTTTTTCTAAACAGACTTCACTGTATTTAAGAATAGTTAATTTATTTGATGCTAAGTTTCATGGTATGGCTGGACATCCTGTAGACCCACTTAGCTTTTATTTTGGAATTAGACATAGTTATTAATTATAAAAAATGTCTTGATTTTTGGGATAGAATAGATATGATTATCAATACTGTTCTTATTATAGTCTGAGTAAGTAAAGCAACCATTATTATATAAGGAAGCCATCTAATGAACATATTTGAAACTCTTTTACAGAAAAAAAAAGATTTACTAACTAGAGAAAAACCTTCAGGATCACGTGAAGCGGCAAAAGAACTGGAAATCAGTGAAGCTGAATATTTAGCCCTATCTTTTGGTGAAACTTGCACTATGTTAGATAATAAACGATTCTCCGAGCTTTTATTACAGTTTGAGCCAGTCGGTGAAGTCATGGCATTAACTCGTAATGATGCTATAGTTCTTGAACACCGTGGCGTCTATCAAGGAGGCGTTATTAATAAGGGTTCCCTTACTTTTAAAACTTCTGAATTACATTTGCTACTTAAAGTTTCTAAATGGAAATATGGTTTTGCCATTGATCAAAATAGCCACCAAAGCTTACAATTTTTTGATAAATTTGGAGAAATATCTCATAAGATAATTATAACAGATGCTTCAAATAAGACTGCATATGAGAAGATTTTATCTGAATTTTCAATCGCTGGACACTTTAATGATCTAACTATTAAATCTAAGCCTGAAACAGTTATTCAAGAAAAAATAGATGTTGACCAGCAAGCAATCCATAAAGATTGGCGTGCCTTAAATGATGTCCATCAAGTTAACGCCTTACTAAAAACTTATGGACTCACTCGTCCCCAAGCCTATAGTTACCTAGAAGAAGATGCTTTAGCTCTCCAAAGCACTGCATTAGGAGATTTACTTAAAAAAATGTCTAAGCAACAATTACCCTTACTTATTTTTGTATCCAACCCTACCTCAATTCAAATTCACCATGGCATCGTCAAAAAAATAGTGGAAGGCGTGTGGTTTAATGTAATTGACCCTGCTTTCCATCTACACGCTAATATGAAATCTGTAACCAAAACTTGGATGGTAACTATGTACCTCGACAAGCAAAATCCTTCCTATTCAATTGAATTATTTGATGCCTGTCATAATTTGGTAATGTGGATAGGTTTACACTCTGATGCTAAATCAGATATAAATAAAATATCCCTTTGGAGGGATGCCCTGTTATCTTTACCAGAAAAACCCAATGTTTAAAAATTTAAAAAACTACTTTAGCAACCTTTTTGTGCCTAATCTAGGATTAGTTTTAATCTATATTTTAATAGTGTTAACAACTTTATGGAGTAGCTCTGCAAATGCTGAAAAAAATCGTATTGTTGCTATTGATGGTTCCTTAGTTGAAATTATTTTTGCCTTAGGAGGGGGAGATCAATTAGTGGGAAGAGATCTTACCGCAAGATATCCTGCCGCAGCAAATGAACTTCCCAGTATAGGTTACAAGCATACCTTATCAACAGAAGGTATTCTATCTTTAAGATCTAATATAATCATTGCCACTACAGATTCTGGGTCACTAAGCGTACTCAAGCATTTAAGAGATGCTGGAGTACGAGTGGAACTAATTGAAAATATTTATACAGTTGAGGGAGTAAAAGATAAAATACGCCAAGTAGCAATTATTATAGGCAAAGAGGCAGAAGCTGAAGCATTAGTAGATGAGCTACAGGCATCTTTTGATAGAGCAATGGTAACTGTAGCACAATTTAAACAACAGCATGGAGAGCTTAGAGCTATATTTATCTCTAGCATACGTGGTAGCAACATGAGGGTTGCTGGTAGAGAAAATAAAGCCAATAGAATGCTAGAACTAGCAGGATTGGTTAATCCTGTTGCACCCTATTTTAAAGGTTACAAACCCCTAACACCTGAAGCAGCCATTAAATATAATCCCCAGGTTATTATAGTTATGCCTCATGGATATAAAACCTCAGGCGGTCGAGAAGCAATTTTAAATCTTCCTGCTATTAGCTTAACTGAAGCTGGTATAAAGCGGCAACTTGTAGTTATGGACTCTGGTTTTTTAACCTTTGGTCCACGCTTAGGTGAAACCATTGAAAAGCTAGTTAATGCAGTCTATAGAGAAAAAACTTACTAGAGTTCTTGTCAAGAACTTTAAAGCGGAGCAAAAAATAAATGCCTATCAGCAAAGCACACTCAAATAAAATATAATTTATGATAATCAGTCATATTTGGAGCTATAACATGTTTTATGAAGCCTATACATCCGAATGATTCTTTACTAAAATAACAACAGAGCAAAATGCACGACGCCTTATCTGGCATGCCAGATGGTACAACGTGGTGAAACTTGACAGTTAATAACTTAACTAATGTATGTTACCTGATAAAACATCAGTCAATCTTATAACTCCCTCGAAGAATAAAGATGTTCAAAACATATAGTTTACCTTAATTGGGCAGTAGATTTTATAAAAATATCAAGGTTTATAATAGCCAAATAATGAATATATTCAAACAGGACTAATTAAATATAGCCATATAATAAATTTTTATCAGGATACGGAGGTATGTAATGGTGGATAAAAAGTTTTGAAAAAGATGTGATATTATTTATCAGTTACTAGATGAGGCTTAGAAACTCTCTACAGTTTTACTTGTACAACTTTTTAGCTAATAATTATTGAATCTCACCCAGCTATACTTAATTTCTGCACGAATTTGTGGAGTTGTACGAGCTTCTAGATGAATAATCATGTTGTACATTTTCTCTTATTAATTGCTTAACACATTTTGAAGGATTTTTCTTGCTTTGTAAAGAGTATAATTTCTTTCTGTAACGCGACTATGATCACACGGAACCCGACAATTAAACTTTATCTCTTCTTAAACTTATGCTTATGCTTTTGCCAGCCTAAAAATGCTAAAGATAAAATCAAAAACAACCAAATAGGGTAATTACTCCACTTTGAAAATGGTGTTTCGCCTTTATAAGGTTGTATTTGG
>CAZJWQ010000035.1:0-10376 GCA_964549645.1 uncultured Piscirickettsiaceae bacterium
TAGCGAATAAGGGCTGGTGCTAGATGCCAATTCTCTATTTGGGGATTAGGGTAATAAAAAAGGATTATTTAATGGCAGATAGAAGGCTCCAAGTTTTTTTCATGGTTGCAAAAGTATTAAGCTTTACTAAAGCTGCTGAAACTCTTCATATGACACAACCTGCGGTTACTTTTCAAGTTAAGCAGCTAGAAGAGTTTTTTAATACTAGATTGTTTGACCGAACCCATAATAAAATAACTCTTACCGAAGCAGGTAAAATAGTTTATGACTATGCTGAATTAATTCTTGAACAATATGAAAAAATGATCAATCAAGTCAAAGAGTTAACAGGGGAGGTTACTGGTATTTTATTAATTGGTGCCAGTACCACTATTGCCGAATATATGTTACCTGCTTTACTTGGAGCATTTAAAAAACAATTTAGTGATGTTAATATTAGGCTTCAAGTAGGTAATACTGATGCAATAGTTGCTATGGTTGAAAATAATATGATTGATTTAGGTATTGTTGAAGCCCCTGTATATAATAAAAATTTAGAAGTAGAGATTTGTCGCTGTGATGAAATGGTATTAATTGTACCTACTGATCACCCTTTAGCTCATAAAAAGAAAATTTCAATAGAGGAAATAAAAAAACATAGTTACATTTCTCGTGAAGAAGGTTCAGGATCTCGTTTTGTTATTGATAATTATATTAAAGAGCAAGGGTTAAGTTATTCAGATTTAAAGGTTGAAATGGAGTTAGGTAGCCCAGAGTCAGTGAAAATGGCAGTTGAGTCAGGTGTTGGTATTGCAATAGTTTCTCGTACAACTCTAAAAAAAGAACTTAAACTTAATGTTTTAAAAGCTATCCCACTAAATCCTCCCTTAACAAGACCTTTCTCTCATGTTAGACAAAAGCACAAGTTTAGGCATAGAGCAGTAGGTGAATTATTAGAGTTTGCTATTGAGTATTGCCGAGAAAAAACTGTAGAAGATGGTTTTAAGCTTAAGCCTTAAACCTAGGCCCTGCAAGTGACTTGTGCTCTATTATGTATGATCGCTTATGCAGGGGTTCCTATTAAGTGTTTACTTAACATTTAACGATCTTCACTAGCTTGTTGTATCACAGTTCCAAAAGTTCTAGCTTGCGACATTAGGCTTCCAACCGTTATTGCTGTAGAAGGGTTAATTGGTAGCCCCGCACTTTTTAGTTTACGAGCTACCCAAACATTACAAGTGTTAAATAAATGATATTTTTCTTGTGATAAATAAAATAAGCCATTGCCGTATAAACCTTCTCCTACTATTGTTAAGTTGCCATCTTCATCTTTATAAAAACTTTCTTTAAGAGAATTTAATAGCTGTGTAAAATTGTACTTTGGCAATTTTATTTTTATAATTTCAGTATAGGGGAAAAACTCCGTTACAGGTTTTTTAAAGCCTGCAATATGCAAAACACTAGCGGTAGGTAATAAAGCTGCTCTAAGGATAATACCTAGGTGTGCATCTGGAGTTTGATAAAATTCTTTATCTCCCCAACCAATTTCCAAGTGATTAACATTAGGGAAGTCATTAAGTACCGCCCAATTAGTATCTATAACATCTGTAGTTTGTAGAACTATCCCTGCATGCCAGCCATGAGTAACCAACCAAATTGTCGAATATGGTTGGTTAGGCTCTAGAGTTAAGCTTGTAGAGTTGTTTTTTGTGGGAATTGAGCAAGCACTAATACCAGTGATTAGTATAAATAATATAAAAATACGTAACATTTAAAAAACACCATTTTTTTAATAGAGAGTTATACCCTAATCCCCAGATAGAGAATTGGCATCTAGCACCAGCCCTTATTCGCTAGGCATTCACAAAAAATGCCCGCTTAACCGATGGGTTAAGCTAAGATTTTTTGCAAACGCCTAGCAAACAAGGGCTAGCACTATATATCCAATCTCTATCTGGGGGTTAGGGTTATATATTAGCAAATTAGAGATAATATAATTGAAAAATACTGATTTAAAAGGTAAAATTACCCTTTAAATCATGTTTAACCCTAACCCCCGAATAGAGAATTGGCATCTAGCACTAGCCCTTATTCGCTAGGCATTCACAAAAAAATGCCTAGCAAATAAGTGCTAGCACTATCATATCCAATCTCTATCCGAGGATTAGGGTTTAAATTTTAAGAGAGGATAGCAAGTGTTTAGAGGAAGTATGGTTGCTTTAGTTACGCCTATGTTGCCTGATGATTCAGTCGATTTTATTGCTCTTGAAAAGCTTATTGAAATTCACATTCAAGCTAAAACTAGTGCCATTATTGCTATGGGAACAACTGGAGAGTCTGCAACCCTTAATTATCAAGAACACTGTGAGGTTGTTAGTTTTATATTAGACAAATCAGCAGGCAGAATTCCTGTAATTGCAGGTACTGGTGCCAACTCTACTACTGAAGCAATTGAGTTAACACAACATGCTAAAGACGCAGGTGTAGATGCTTGTTTATTGGTTACCCCTTATTATAATAAACCTACCCAACAAGGGCTTTTTTTGCATTATCAAAAAATAGCTCAAAGCGTAGATATCCCACAAATTTTATATAATGTACCAGGTAGAACAGCCTGTGACTTATTGCCAGAAACAGTGGGTAGGCTAGCAAAAATAAAAAATATTATAGGCATTAAAGAGGCTACTGGCGACTTAACAAGAGTTGCTGAAATTAAGCAATTAGTTAACGATGATTTTGATTTATACACAGGTGATGATGAAACAGGAATTGATTTTATCTTACTAGGTGGGCATGGGGCTATTTCTGTTAGTGCCAATATATTGCCTGCACAAATGGTAAAATCTTATCAGCTTGCTTTAAATGGTAATGCTACAGAAGCTAAACGTTTAGATAATGAAAATGCAATATTGCATAAAAATTTATTTATAGAAAGTAACCCTATACCTGTAAAATGGTGCATGGCAGAAATGGGTTTAATAGGTGCAACCATTAGGCTGCCTATGACAGTTTTAGATGAGAAACACCATAAATTGCTTAGAAAAACTTTAATTACAGTAGGAGCTATATAGCTTATGTTTTATTTGTATAAATTATTAATAATTTCATTAGTAATTGTTATTTCAGGCTGCACTTTTAATGGTAAAAATAATATCGGAGAAATACTTGGTTACGATACTGAAAAAGATTTCCGTGATACTGAAACTCAACTAGCCAATCCGCTTGAAGTGCCGCCAAATTTATTTTTAAAAGCAAGGCAAAGTGAAGATTTAAGACACCTTATAGCTGGTGTTGGTGTTGGAACGTCTGCTAGAGATATACCAAATTTTAAAGCGGATAACCTACAGCTTAAAAATAATTTATCCGCTAGATGGCTTGAAATTGAAGGTTCTAATAGTGAAGAAGTTTGGCAAGGAGTGCAAGCACTGTTAGTGTCTATGGGCTTTGATATTAAAGAGCAACGTAGAGACATAGGCTTTATTAAAACAGACTTTTTAGAACGTACAGAGTTTGCTCCTTTACATGCCCAAGGAGTCTTAACTAGATTGTTTAATAGATGGCGACCAGAACTAGCAAGAGGTAAGCATGATAGAATAGTTGCCAGAATAGAGCATAACAATCAACAAAATATAACCAAAGTGTTTTTTCATCATCATATGATTACCGAGCCTACTAAAATGGCTGTAGATGTTAGAGCTGATGAGTTTGCTGGTTCAGCGTGGCAAATACGTTCATTTAACCCAATGTTTGAAGCAGAAATGTTATACCAAGCGATGATTTTCTTTGGGGCAACAGCTGAAGAAGCTTTACAACAAATTAAAATAAGCCCACTGTTTTTTGAAGGTAAGCATGATGATGAAATTACCAGTATAAATTTTAGAGCCAGTAAAGATAAGTCATGGGACTATTTTGTTGCAATGGTTCATCGCTTAGGTTGGGTTATTGAAGAAGTGGATAAAGCCAATTATATAGCACAGGTTAGTTTACCTAAAGATAACCAATTAACCCGCCATAATTTAGTTAAATTTCAGTTTAAATCTATTACTACAGATGAAGTTAGTCACAGCAATTTAACTGTAGTTAATACTGATGCAGGTTTTTCTATATCAGCGACAGAACGCAAAAAATTATTTCAAGCTCTTGGTTTATTAAAGCAGCCCTAAAGGTTAATTATGCAAATTATTTGGGGGCATTCTGCTCATTCTGAATATAGTTTAAATAAACTATTAAATAAAGTTAAGTTAGTTAGCAATGTAACTACAATTACCAGCCGATATGTTTATATTGCAGATATAAAAGATGGTAAAAAATTATCTAAACAAGACTTAAATGATTTATCTATACTGCTTAACTCTTCTAATAAAATTTTAGCTGAAAATTTTTTAACTAATTCATTATTAGTAATTCCACGTTTAGGCACCATATCTCCTTGGGCATCTAAAGCGACAGATATTGTTAAAATTTGCGGCATAAATACATTAAATAGAATAGAACGTGGCATTGTATATACCTTAAAAGGTATTGATGATGGCTCTAAAGACGCCGTACAAGCTTTATTGCATGATCGCATGATGGAACAAATCTTTACAAATTTTAATTCTATTGCCAAACTTTTTTCTCACCAACAGCCAAAAGCATTTACTACTGTGGATATTTTGCAAGGTGGTAAACAAGCCTTGCAACTAGCAAATACACAAATGGGTTTAGCTTTATCAGCAGATGAAATAGATTACCTTGTTGATGCTTTTAAAACTTTAAATAGAAACCCAATTGATACAGAATTAATGATGTTTGCACAGGCAAATTCAGAACATTGCAGACATAAAATTTTTAATGCCGACTGGACTATTGATGGAGAAAAAAAGCCAAATACACTATTTGGAATGATCAGAAATACTCATAATAAAAACCCACAAGGGGTTTTATCAGCATATAGTGATAATGCTGCGGTTGTTGCAGGTTATTCTGCGTCAAGATTTTTCCCCGACCCTATCACCAAAAGCTATAAAACCAATACTGAGCCAGTACATTTTCAAATAAAAGTAGAAACTCATAACCACCCAACGGCTATTTCACCATTCCCGGGGGCGGCAACAGGTTCTGGGGGTGAAATCCGTGATGAAGGCGCGACAGGAAGAGGCTCTAAACCAAAATCTGGTTTAACAGGCTTTAGTGTTTCTAATTTAAATATCCCAAACTTTAAACAACCTTGGGAAAGAGATTATGGCAAGCCTAATCGTATAGCATCGGCATTTGATATTATGATGGAAGGTCCTTTGGGAGCCGCCAGTTTTAATAATGAATTTGGTCGTCCAGCCATAAATGGCTATTTTAGAACCTATGAAAATACTTTTTTAACTGATGATAAAGATGAAATAAGAGGCTACCACAAACCTATTATGTTAACAGGAGGATTGGGTAGTATTAGAGAAGAACATGTCAAAAAGAATGATATACCTGTAGGAGCAAAGTTAATAGTGCTTGGTGGGCCAGCCATGTTAATAGGGCTTGGTGGCAGTGCGGCATCTTCAATAGATAGTGGGGCAGGTTGTGAAAGTTTAGATTTTGCCTCAGTACAGCGTGGTAACCCAGAAATGGAACGAAGAGCACAAGAAGTTATAGATAGGTGCACCTATATGGGTAATAACTCGCCTATTGCCTCTATACATGATGTTGGAGCAGGGGGCTTATCAAATGCCTTCCCTGAGTTAGTAAATGATTCTGGTCGTGGTGCTACTTTTGAATTAAGAAATATACCAAATGATGAGCCGGGTATGTCGCCAATGGAAATTTGGAGCAATGAATCACAAGAACGTTATGTTATTGCTATTTATCCAGATAAGCTTAAACAATTTGAAGATATTTGTATTAGAGAAAGATGCTTATATGCCATTGTTGGTGAAGCAACTAAACAACAACAGCTAATTGTTAATGATATGCTATTTGATAATAAACCAGTTGATATGCCATTAAGTGTATTATTGGGTAACCCACCTAAAATGCACAGAAAAGTAACTTCAAAAATAACTCCCCAACCAGCATTTGAGCCAGCTATTTTAGACATAAATGACGTGCTAGCAAGATTGTTACGTTTACCAGCCATAGCCAGTAAAAGCTTTTTAATTACCATTGGTGATAGAAGTATAACTGGCATGGTTACTAGAGACCAAATGGTAGGGCCTTGGCAAGTACCTGTTGCCAATGCAGGAATAACTTGTGCAGATTATAAAGGTTATACTGGTGAAGCTATGGCAAGTGGCGAAAGACCACCAGTTGCCTTAATTAACCCAAAAGCATCGGCACGGCTTGCTATTGCCGAAGCCATAACTAATATCTCTTGTGCAAAAATTACTAAAATGTCAGATATTAAAATATCTGCTAACTGGATGGCAGCGGCAGGTCATGCAGGAGAAGACAGTGCCTTGTACGATGCAGTTGAAACCGTTGGCTTAGAATTATGCCCAGCACTAGGTATAGCTGTGCCGGTTGGTAAAGACTCCATGTCAATGAAAACTGTTTGGCAAGAAGATGGAGAAGAAAAAGCCGTTATATCGCCAGTATCATTAAATATAACAACTTTTGCCCCCGTAACCGATGTGCGTAAAACGCTTACCCCACAACTAAGAACAGATAAAGGTGATTCACAATTATTATTAATAGATTTAGGTTATGGTAAAAATAGAATAGGTGGTAGTTGTTTAGCCCAAGTTTATAACCAAATTGGTAATGTATCAGCCGATTTAGAAAGCCCACAAGATTTATTAAATTTATTTAATGCTACACAAGAGTTAATAGGCAAAAATTTAGCTATAGCCTATCACGATCGTGCCGATGGAGGTTTAATAATTACCTTATTAGAAATGGCTTTTGCAGGGCATTGTGGTTTAAATATAGATATATCTACCCTAGGAGAAGACGTCATTTCAGCACTAACTGCTGAAGAAGTTGGTGTAGTAATACAAGTTTTAAGCAAAGATAAATTACAAGTTACAGAAATAATTGCTAAACATAATCTATCAAACTTAACTCATTGGATAGGAACACCTATTGCCAACAATGAGCAAATAAAAATAACTTCACAAGGTAATATCGTTTTACAAGAAAACAGAACTACCTACCATGCTATGTGGAGTGAAACAAGTTATAAAATGCAGTCTCTAAGGGATAACGAGCAATGTGCCAAACAAGAATTTAGTACCATTACTAATGACCAAGCTGTACATATTGCACCCTTAATTACCTTTGATCATAACCAAGATATTACTGCTGATTTAGATAAAATTAACCGCCCTAAAATTGCAATATTAAGAGAACAAGGTGTAAATGGGCAACAAGAAATGGCAGCCGCTTTTGATAAAGCAGGTTTTGATGCCGTTGATATACATATGAGCGATATTTTAACCGGTAAAAAAACCTTTGATGAATTTAAAGGCTTAGTAGCTTGTGGTGGGTTTTCGTACGGTGATGTATTAGGAGCAGGTAAAGGTTGGGCAAACTCAATTTTATTTAATCCTTTAGCCCGCCAAGTATTTCAAGATTTTTTTAACCGCCAAGATACTTTTAGCTTAGGTGTTTGTAATGGTTGCCAAATGCTGTCAAATCTAAAAGAAATTATCCCAGGGGCAGAAAGCTGGCCTAAATTTGTAAAAAACAAATCAGAACAATTTGAAGCTAGATTTTCACAAGTAATTATACAAAAATCTCCATCTATTTTATTAAAAGGTATGGAAGGTTCAAGGATTCCTGTAGCAGTTGCTCACGGCGAAGGACAAGTACAATTTGATAACGAAATAACTGCCCAGCTAAAAGATTTAGTTAGTTTAAATTATGTAGATGCCAATGGTAATAAAACTATCAACTATCCCCTAAACCCAAATGGCAGTCCTGAAGGTATAACAGGTTTAACCACCACCGATGGCAGAGTAACCATAATGATGCCACACCCAGAAAGGGTGTTTAGAACAGTACAAAACTCTTGGCACCCAGACGACTGGCAAGAAGATGCCCCTTGGTTACGCCTATTTAGAAATGCAAGAGTTTGGGTTGGTTAGATCCTAATCCTCGAATAGAGAATTGGCATCTAGCACTAGCATGTCCAATCTCTATTTACTCTTAACAGTTCAAACGTTAGCATTTGCAAAAAACACACACCTAATGTACAATTGTCCATCATGAACTTAATACATTTTAGATACGGACTATTTTAAACTAAAGATAAGATAAACTGCTGTGCCTGATGATTGCTCTCTATGTTTTACAGGAATTTTGAAGGAAAAGTGTCATAATGGCAGAGAATAGCCTTTTAATAATGTAATTATTGCAACATAATCAAATTGTTACTGCTTAACTTACTGGCATTGACTCTAATCCCAATTATTTTACCTAAACCCTGTAAGTAATTGTGCTAATATGTGTAAAATTACTTGCAGGATTTAGGCTAAAAGTCTTTCTACAATAAACATGAATTTAAAAGGATTTGGGATGAGTGGTTTAATTAAAGGAAAAGAAGTTCACTTTGATGAAGATTACCTTCATGTAAAACTTGAAGATAACAGGATTATATCAACCCCTATTGATTGGTACGAGCCATTAAAAAAAGCAACCATATCGCAATTAAAAGATTATAAGCTAATTTGTTTAAATACAGGCATTGAATGGGAATCAATAGACTATCACTTAAACATAGAAAGTATGCTAGAAATTACACTAAGAGAAGTAGCTTAAAACCCAGAGAAAGTTTTCTCGTTCCTAAGCTCTTGGTAGTGTAAAACTATCACCAGTAATTCTTTCAAGCAAATAAACTAAATTATATCCCCTAACTTTTAAGACTGACCCCTTAAAATGCTGTGTTATCTTACTTTTTCAAAAAGTAAGCGCTTCCCAAATATAGAAGTTTTAACTTTTCCATTCTCATAAACCAAGTTGCCATTAACAAATGTATGGGTAACAGAACTCTGAAATTTTTCTCCTTCAAAAGGTGACCAAGCACATTTATATAGGGTATTAGTTTTTGTAACTACTTGTTTCTTATTTAGATCAATCAATACCAAGTCGGCATAATACCCCTCTCTTATGAAGCCTCTTTCTTTTAAACGATATATATCTGCTACATTATGGCACATTTTTTCTACTATTTTTTCTAAGCTTATTTTTTTTTGATGATATAATTCTAACATCACAGGTAGAGCATGCTGAACCAAAGGCCCACCTGAGCTAGCTTGAAAATAGTTGCCTGATTTTTCGGCTATCGAATGAGGAGCATGATCAGTAGCTATGATATCCAATTTATCACTAAGCAACGCTTGCAGCAACCCCTCCTTATCTTTTTCTGTTTTTATTGCGGGATTCCATTTTATTTTAGAACCCAACCGCTCATAATCTTTGTCAGAAAACCAAAGATGATGAACACAAGCCTCCGCAGTAATTCGTTTTTCGCTAATAGGAATAGTGTTGTCTAATAAATTTGCTTCTGCTAAAGTAGAAACATGATACAAGTGAAAACGTGTATTGTGTTTTCGGGCAATTGCTAACACTCTTTTAGTAGCCTCTACACATGCACTTTCACTTCTAATTAATGGATGACAATCAAAAGGTATATTATCTCCATATTTGTTTTTAAATTCCTTAGTATTTTTTCGAATTATTGCATCATCCTCACTATGTAAGGCAACAAGTGTATCTGTTCTTGAAAATAAAATTTCCAGAAAATCAGGATAATTAGCCAAAATCCCTTCATCATCATTAAAATATAAACCATCATCTGTAATTCCACAAACGGTTTCATTATCCGTTTTTAAAACTTCCTCTAAATTGTTTTTACTAATCCCCATAAAAAAGGAATAGTTGGCAATAGATTTGTGAGAGGCGATAGCATATTTTTCTTGCAACAATTCTTGGGTGAGAGTATTGGGAATAGTATTAGGCATATCCATATAGGAAGTAATCCCACCAGCCACTGCAGCGATAGACTCCGACATAATATCTGCTTTATGCGTGAGTCCTGGCTCTCTAAAATGTACCTGATCATCAATTACACCAGGTATTAAATATTTTTCCTCTCCATTAATTTCAATATAATCAGTATTGGATGGGAGTGATATTGAAGGGGCTATTTTTTCAATACGCTCTTTTGCAATTAAAATATCAGAAAAGAAAATTTTTCCCTCATTAACAATTTGTATATTTCTAATTATTGTTTTCATTTACTATGTTTAATTATGATTATTAAGTGTCCAGTTTCACCACATTATGGCATTACCGTTTGAATTAGGAGAGTAACAGAGCTTGTTTGGAGACCTGCGGTAGCATGTAAAATCTTGAATTACTAAAAAAAAGGATTTAAACATGTTACAAGTCTATCACTCAAATGCCAAAACAAATCAGCATTAACGCTAAAT
>CAZJWQ010000036.1:0-10107 GCA_964549645.1 uncultured Piscirickettsiaceae bacterium
ACAAAGCTGGTATTGTTCATGCCTCTATTGGCAAGGTAGATTTTACCCCTGAAAAGTTAGTAGAAAACTTAAATACTTTACTAGAAGAATTAGTGAAATCTAAGCCAGCAGCAGCTAAAGGTATTTATCTTAAAAAGATATCTATTTCTAGCACTATGGGGCCAGGTATTTTAATAGACCAGTCTAGTTTGGACGAAGGTAATAAAATTTTTTAACTTGTTAGGTTTAACAAGTTAAAAATGCGAAATGGGACTCCTTAAATTGAGTTTTTCTTAATTGATTGAGCACCCATCGCAGACCGTAGGCGAAAGAATCATTTCTTTCTTAATTGTAATAAGCCTACGCAGATGGTGTCCCTAATCTTCGGATAGAGATTTGATATATAGTGCTAGCCCTTGTTTGCTAGGCGTTTGCAAAAAATCTTAGCTTAACCCATCGGTTAAGCGGGTATTTTTTGCAAACGCCTAGCAAACAAGGGCTGGTGCTAGATGCCAATTCGCTATTCGGAGGTTAGGGAGGAAGACTTGACTTGTTTCAAGTCGTGTTGGAGATTATATGGCACTCAATATTGAAGATAAAAAAGCTGTTGTTGAACAAGTTTCTGCTATTCTAGCTGGAGCGGGTTCAATGGTTGCCGCAGAATATCGTGGGTTGACTGTATCACAATTAACCGAGCTTCGTGCAAATGCCCGTGTTGCTAATGTGCAAATTCGTGTTGCAAAAAATACATTAGTACGTCGTGCAGTGCAGGGGACAAAATTTGAAGATATGGCTGACACTTTTGTTGGCCCTTTAGTTTTTGCTTTCTCTGGCGAAGAGCTTGGTAATGCAGCTCGTATTTTGAAAGATTTTGCTAAATCTAATAAAGATTTAGTAGTTAAATCTCTTTCTATTGGTGAAGGGGTGATGGATTCGTCACATCTTGACACCATAGCGGCATTGCCTACATATGATGAAGCTATTTCTAAGCTTTTATATGTTATGAAAGAGCCAGTTGCAAAACTAGCTCGTGGTTTGGTTGCAGTTAAAGATCAAAAAGAAGAAGCTGCTTAATTATAATTAAGCAACTCAATTATTAAGAATTAATTTAAGGAAGATTGAAGATGGCGATTACAAAAGACGATATTTTAGAAGCAGTTGCTAACATGTCAGTAATGGAAGTTGTTGAACTAGTTGAAGCAATGGAAGAGAAATTTGGTGTATCAGCGGCGGCAGTTGCAGTAGCTGGTCCAGCAGGAGATGCAGCAGTTGCAGAAGAGCAAACAGAGTTTAATGTTGTTCTAACTGGTGCAGGGCCTAACAAAGTAGCAGCTATTAAAGCTGTTCGTGCAGCAACCGGGCTTGGTCTTAAAGATGCGAAAGGTGCTGTTGAAAGTGTACCTTTTGTTGTTAAAGAAGGCGTTTCTAAAGACGAAGCAGAAGCAGTTGCTAAAGATTTAAAAGAAGCTGGTGTTGAAGTAGAAGTTAAATAATAACTTTTATTTATTAAGCTTGAAGAGGTTATATACCTTTTCAAGCAAACAAAATGGCTAACGATTTATCGTTGGCCTTTTGCCGTTTATAAGTAGTGTGTAAAAGTGTGACTGATAGATGAATTTTCTGTATTCACAGTTTTACGCATTTTTTGAAAGCTTTTTGCTTTCTTAAATATAAAAAGATAGTTATCCCTAACCCTCGAATAAGGGCTGGCACTAGATGCCAATCTCTATCCGAGGATTAGGAATTATCTTTTTAATTAGACAATTAGGACAATAAATGACTTATTCTTTAACCGAAAAAAAGCGAATCCGTAAAGATTTTTCAACTAATCCCTCTGTGCTTGAGATACCCTACTTATTGTCTCTACAAAAAGAATCATTTAAAGACTTTTTACAACAAGATATTAAACCTCTTAAAAGAGTTATAACAGGTTTGCATTCTGCCTTTATTTCAGTATTTCCAATACACGGAGTAGCTGGAACCGCAGATTTAGAGTATGTAAGCTATACCTTGGGTAAGCCGGAGTTTGATGTAAAAGAATGTAAACAACGTGGAGTAACTTACGCCTCGCCATTAAGAGTAAAAATGCGTTTAGTATTATTTGATAAAGATGCTCCAGCAGGTAAAAGACCAGTAAAAGACGTGAAAGAACAAGAAGTCTACTTGGGTAATATCCCGCTGATGACCGACAATGGTACATTTGTTATAAATGGAACCGAAAGAGTTATTGTTACTCAGTTACATCGTTCTCCTGGGGTTATTTTTGATAGTGATAAAGGTAAGTCTCACTCATCAGGTAAAGTTTTATTTAATGCTAGGATTATACCTTATCGTGGTTCTTGGTTAGATTTTGAATTTGATCATAATGACTGTGTATTCGTTCGTATAGATAGACGACGTAAGTTACCTGTTTCTATTTTATTAAGATCTCTTGGTTATACAAATGAGCAAATTTTAGATTTATTCTTTGATCATACATCTTTTTCTTTGGTTAAAGGTCAGTTTGTTATGACGCTTGATGTTGAACAATTAAAAGGGCAAACAGCAGCTTTTGATATTCTTGCTAAAGGCAAAGTTATAGTTAAAGCAGGTAAAAAGATTACTGTCAGAACCGTTAAGGTATTAATAGAGAATAAGGTTAAAAATACCGTAGTTCCTGATGAATTTATACTTGGAAAAGTATTATCTGCAGGAATTATGGATGCAAAAACAGGCGAGTTAGTAGCAAGAGTAAATGAAGTAATTACTTTAGACTTAATTGAAACTATCAAAAATGTTGGTAAAGTTAAATTTAAAACAATTTATGTAGACCCTTTAGTAAATGGTCCGTATATTTCTGATACTTTAAATCTGGATAGTACGGTTTCTAAATTAGAAGCCCAAGTTGAAATATATAGAATGATGCGCCCAGGTGAGCCACCTACTAAAGACTCTTCAGAAACATTATTTAAGAGCTTATTTTTTGAAGAAAATAGATATGATTTATCACCTGTTGGTCGTATGAAGTTAAATCGTCGTTTAGGTCGTAAAGAAAATAAAGGCGCTTCAGTATTAGAAGCGGCAGATATTATTGATGTTGTGCAAGAATTGTTAGATATTCGTAATGGTGTTAGTTCTGTTGATGATATTGATACTCTTGGTAACCGTAGAATTAGAGCGGTTGGAGAGATGGCTGAAAATGCTTTCCGTGTTGGTTTAGTTAGAGTAGAAAGAGCGGTAAAAGAACGCCTTAATAATGCTGAAACAGATGGTTTATTACCACAAGATTTAATTAATTCAAAACCAGTATCAGCGGCAACTAAAGAGTTTTTTGGATCAAGTCAGTTGTCACAGTTTATGGATCAAGTAAACCCTCTTTCTGAAGTAACTCATAAACGTCGTGTTTCTGCTCTTGGGCCAGGTGGTCTTACTAGAGAAAGAGCAGGTTTTGAAATTAGAGACGTTCATCCTACTCACTATGGTCGTGTATGCCCAATTGAAACGCCAGAAGGTCCAAACATAGGCTTAATTAATACTTTAGCCATTTATGCAAGAACTAATGAATATGGTTTTTTAGAAACCCCATACAGAAAAGTTATTAAAGGCAAGGTTACTACTGACGTAGAGTATGTTTCTGCGATTGATGAGTCAGAGTATGTAATTGCCCAAGCTAGTGTGAATGTTGATAAAAAAGGTAATTTAATTGACACCTTAGTTACAGCAAGGCACAAAGGTGAAACTGTTTTGGCGCCGTCAAAAGATGTTAATTTTATGGATGTATCTCCAAAGCAGATAGTGTCAGTAGCAGCATCGTTAATTCCATTTTTAGAACACGATGATGCTAACCGAGCCTTAATGGGTTCAAACATGCAACGTCAAGCAATACCTACTTTAAAAGTTGATAAGCCTTTAGTTGGTACAGGTATGGAAAAAACAGTAGCCATAGATTCAGGGGTTACGGTTATTTCTAAGCGTGGTGGTAAAGTATTATCTTCTGATTCTTCCCGTATTGTTGTTAGAATTAATAAAGATGAAATTACCGAAGGTGAATCAGGTGTTGATATTTATAACCTAATAAAGTATCAACGTTCTAATCAAAATACTTGTATCAACCAAAAACCAATAGTTAAAGCAGGAGATGCTGTTAAGCGTGGTGATGTTTTAGCTGATGGGCCATCTACTGACTTAGGCGAATTAGCTATAGGGCAAAATATGCGTATAGCATTTATGCCTTGGAATGGTTATAACTTTGAAGACTCTATTTTAGTTTCAGAGCGTGTAGTACAAGAAGATCGCTACACAACAATTCATATTGAAGAGCTTACTTGTTTAGCAAGAGATACTAAATTAGGTCCAGAAGAAGTTACTGCAGATATACCAAATGTAGGAGAAGCGGCTTTATCTAAACTTGATGAATGCGGTATAGTGTATGTTGGCGCAGAAGTTAAGCAAGGTGATATTTTAGTAGCCAAAGTAACACCTAAAGGTGAAACGCAATTAACCCCTGAAGAAAAGTTACTAAGAGCTATTTTTGGTGAAAAAGCATCAGATGTGAAAGATACATCTTTACGAGTAAGTAAAGGGGTAGAAGGTACTGTTATTGACGTACAAGTTTTTACTCGTGAAGGGATTAAAAAAGATGCTAGAGCTTTAGCTATTCAAGAAGATGAATTACAGAAAGTACGTAAAGATATTGATGAGAAATATTCAATTTTAGAATCTGATACTTTAATTCGCGTTAAGACTATGTTATTAAATCAAAAATTAGTTGATGGTAGTGATATAACAGAGCAAATTTTATCTACCACAGCAATGGATAAGTTATTTGGGCTTAACCTAAAAGATACTAATGTTGTTACTGAACTAGAAAAGTTAGAAAAATATCTAGCAGAAGAAAGAATTGAATTAAATGACATTTTTGAAGAAAAGAAGCGCAAGCTAACTCAAGGAGATGACTTACAACCTGGTGTATCGAAAATGGTAAAAGTCTATGTAGCTGTTAAGCGTAGAATTCAACCTGGTGATAAAATGGCTGGTCGTCATGGTAATAAAGGTGTAATCTCAAGAATTTGTGCGGTTGAAGACATGCCATACGATGAAACTGGTCGCCCAGTAGATATTTGCCTTAATCCATTAGGTGTTCCATCACGTATGAATATTGGGCAAATTCTAGAGACCCACTTAGGTTTAGCCGCCTGGGGTCTTGGTGATAAAATAAATACTATGTTAAAACAAAATGCCGATGTGCAAGAATTAAAAGGATTCTTTGATAAAATTTATAATGATACGGAAGGGCAAGGCGTAGACTTTACAACGTTTTCTAATGATGAAATACTTGAATTAGCAGGTAATCTTCGTAAAGGTGTGCCAATGGCATCACCTGTATTTGAAGGAGCTTCTGAGCAACAAATTAAATCATTATTACGTTTAGCTGACTTGCCAGAGTCTGGGCAAATGGACTTATATGATGGTATAACAGGCGAAAAATTTGATCGCCAGGTAACTGTTGGTTATATGTACTATCTTAAGCTAAACCATTTAGTTGACGATAAAATGCACGCACGTTCTACAGGTCCTTATAGCCTGGTAACCCAACAACCATTAGGTGGTAAAGCACAGTTTGGTGGGCAAAGGTTTGGAGAAATGGAAGTGTGGGCGTTAGAAGCTTATGGAGCAGCCTTTACATTACAAGAAATGCTAACAGTTAAATCAGATGATTTAAATGGTCGAACTAGAATGTATAAAAACATTGTAGATGGTAATGAGTATATGGAACCTGGTATTCCAGAGTCATTTAGTGTATTAAGAAAAGAAATACGTGCCTTAGGTATTGATATAGAGTTGGAGCAAGAATAATGAAAGATTTATTAGGATTTCTAAAAAAACAAAATGCAGCTAGTGATTTTGACACAATTAAAGTTTCTCTAGCCTCACCTGAGAAAATTCGTTCGTGGTCTTTTGGTGAAGTTAAAAAGCCTGAGACTATTAATTACCGTACTTTTAAACCAGAGCGTGATGGTTTATTCTGTGCCAAAATTTTTGGGCCTATTCGTGATTTTGAATGCTTATGTGGTAAATATAAACGTTTAAAATATCGTGGAGTAGTTTGCGAAAAATGTGGTGTTGAAGTAACCCAATCAAAAGTACGTCGTGAACGTATGGGGCATATTGATCTTGCAACTACTGTTGCCCATATTTGGTTTTTAAAATCATTGCCATCTCGTATCGGTTTAATGTTAGATATGACCTTAAAGCAGGTAGAAGCTGTTTTATACTTTGAAGTATTTATGGTTGTTGACCCAGGTTTAACTCCTTTAGAACCTTGGCAAATATTGACAGAAGACGAATATCTTGACGCTTTAGATGAATATGGTGATGAGTTTGAATCACAAATGGGTGCGGAAGCAATTAAAAAAATGCTACGCTCTATAGATTTAGGTGAAGAGTCAGTTCGTTTACGTGAAGAAATGGCAGCTACTAATTCAGAAACTAAGCAAAAGAAACTTTCAAAACGCTTAAAGCTTATCGACTCTTTCTTACAATCAGATAATAAACCAGAGTGGATGCTATTAGAAGTATTACCTGTTTTACCGCCAGAATTACGCCCATTAGTACCACTTGATGGCGGTCGTTTTGCAACATCAGACCTAAACGACTTATATCGCCGAGTTATAAACCGTAATAATCGTTTAAAGCGTTTACTAGACCTAATGGCTCCAGAAATAATTGTTAGAAATGAAAAGCGTATGCTACAAGAATCTGTAGATTCTGTGCTAGACAATGGTCGTCGTGGTAGAGCGGTTACTGGTACTAATAAACGTCAACTAAAATCTCTTGCAGATATGATTAAAGGTAAACAAGGACGTTTTCGTCAAAACTTGCTTGGTAAGCGTGTTGATTACTCAGGTCGTTCGGTTATAGTTGTTGGACCAACTTTAAGGTTACATCAGTGCGGCCTGCCTAAGAAAATGGCTTTAGAATTATTTAAACCTTTTATATTCAGTCGTTTACAAAAAAGCGGGCAAGCAACTACAATTAAAGCTGCTAAAAAAATGGTAGAACAAAGCCTGCCAGAAGTCTGGGATATACTTGATGAAGTAATTCGTGAACATCCAATTCTATTAAATAGAGCACCAACTCTACACAGATTAGGTATTCAAGCTTTTGAACCTGTGTTAATTGAAGATAAAGCCATTAACTTACACCCTTTAGTCTGTTCAGCATTTAATGCCGATTTTGATGGCGATCAAATGGCAGTACACGTGCCTTTATCTTTAGAAGCTCAAGTAGAAGCTCGTACTTTAATGATGTCAACTAACAACTTGTTATCACCAGCTAATGGAGATCCTATTATAGTACCATCGCAAGATGTTGTGCTTGGACTATACTATGTTACAAGAGAGTCGATTAACGTAAAAGGCGAAGGCAAAGCATTCTCAAGCTGGCAAGAAGTACAAAGAGCAGTTGATGCTAAAGCTGTACATGTGCATGCTAAAATAAAATTAAAAATTAAACATTCATTAGTAAGTGCAGAGGGCGAAAGAACAGAAGTTAATAAAATTGTTGATACTACCGTTGGTAGAGCATTATTAATGAAATTATTGCCTGATGGCTTAAGTTACGATTTAATTAATATAAAATTAACTAAGAAAAATATTTCTACAGCTTTAAATACTTGTTACCGAAATCTAGGACCAAAAGAAACCGTAATTTTTGCCGACCAACTAATGTATGCAGGGTTTAAATGGTCAACTATGGCAGGCTTATCTTTTTGCTTAGATGACATGTTAATCCCTGAGGATAAAGTAACTATCATTGCTAGAGCAGAAAAACAAGTTACAGAAATTCAAAATCAATTCTTACAAGGTTTGGTTACAGAAGGTGAACGTTATAACAAAGTGGTTGATATTTGGTCGCATACTAATGAATTAGTTACCAAAGCCATGATGGCAGAACTACAAACAGAAACAGTTACAGATGCAAAAGGTAACAAAGTACAGCAGTCATCATTTAACTCTGTTTATATGATGGCAGATTCAGGAGCTCGTGGATCTGTAGCGCAAATGCGTCAGTTAGGTGGAATGCGTGGCTTGATGGCAAAACCAGATGGTTCTATTATTGAAACCCCTATAACAGCCAACTTTCGTGAAGGATTAAATGTATTACAATACTTTATCTCTACTCACGGGGCACGTAAAGGTCTAGCAGATACAGCTCTTAAAACAGCTAACTCTGGTTACTTAACTAGAAGATTAGTAGATGTTGCTCAAGATGTAGTAGTAACTGAAAGAGATTGTGAAACTTTAGCTAGTGTGCAGGTTGCATCGCACGTTGAAGGTGGTGATGTTGTTGAAGAATTGAAAGATAGAGTTCTAGGACGTATTGTCGCAGAAGATATTGTTGATGCAAATGACGACATTATTGTAAAACGTAATACTTTGCTTGATGAAATATTAGTTAAGAAAATTGATGAAGCAGGTATAGATAGTATTCAAGTGCGTTCACCTATTACTTGTGAAACTAAGTTTGGTATATGCCAGTCATGCTATGGTAGAGATTTAGCTCGCGGGCATTTAGTGAACCTTGGTGAAGCGGTTGGTGTAATGGGAGCTCAATCAATTGGAGAACCTGGTACACAGTTAACTATGCGTACATTTCATATTGGTGGTACAGCATCATCAACAGCTATCCAAAGCCAAATAGATGTGCAGCATAACGGAACGGCTAAATTTGATAACTTAAAAACTATCACTAATTCTGACAATAAAGTTGTTGCAGTTTCACGTTCAGGTAAAGTATCTATTCTAGATGAATCAGGTAGAGAAAAAGAGCGCTATAAAATTTCTTACGGTACTATTTTAAATGCAAAAGATGGTGGTAAAGTTAAAGCAGGTAGTATTTTAGCTTCTTGGGAAGCTCATACTCATCCAATAATTACTGAAGCTGAGGGGATTGTTCAGTTTGGTAATTTCAAAGGCATTGTTGAAGAAACGGTTGATGAAACAACAGGTTTAACCTCTTTCGTAGTAAAAAGTGGTGCAGAAAGAAGTATTGTTTCAAGAGAAATAAGACCATATATTCAACTGGTTGATGCAGCTGGTGAAGCTATTTTATTCCCTGGAACCAACACTCCAGCCATGTATTATTTACCAGAAAACTCAACTATAATAGTTAATGAAAATGATAAAATTGGTGCAGGAGACGTACTTGCAAGAATTCCACAAGAGTCTTCTAAGAACAAAGATATTACAGGGGGGCTGCCAAGAGTTGCTGACTTGTTTGAAGCAAGGCTACCTAAAGAAGCTGCTATTATGGCAGAAGTATCAGGGGTAATTAGTTTCGGTAAAGAAACTAAAGGTAAGCAGCGTTTAGTTATTACTCAAGATTCAGCAGAACAATATGAAGCCTTAATTCCAAAATGGAGAACTATTGACGTATTTGAGGGTGAAAGAGTTGAAAAAGGTGATACCATCGCTGATGGCAACCCAAACCCACATGATATTTTAAGATTACTTGGGGTTGAAAAGCTTACTAAATATATTGTTGATGAAGTGCAAGATGTTTATCGTTTACAAGGTGTAAAAATCAACGACAAACACATTGAAACAATTGTTAGGCAAATGTTAAGAAAAGTTGAAATAACTGCTTCTGGAGATACCACCTTTATTAAAGGTGAGCAAGCAGAATTCTCTAAAGTTTTAGCACAAAATATCATAATGCGTGATGAAGGTAAAGTTGAGGCAAGTTATCAGCGTGTTTTACTAGGTATTACTAAAGCATCATTAGCCACAGAATCATTTATTTCAGCGGCATCTTTCCAAGAAACTACTAGAGTTTTAACAGAAGCCGCGGTAAGTGGTAAAAAAGACAAACTAGTTGGTTTAAAGGAAAATGTAATTGTAGGAAGATTAATTCCTGCAGGAACAGGTTTTGCTTATCATCAAGCTCGTAAGGAAGCGAGTAAAAAAGCAGAATTAGACATGTCAGCATTCTTAGAATCTGGTAAATCTAAAAAAGAGCCTGAAGTTGTTTTATTTGCTGCTGATGATTCTAAAAAAACAATTGATGAACAAGATTAATTTATAAATTAATGTCTGCATAAGTAATTAAATTTAAAAAATTCATTTACTTATGCTTGACAATATGCTT
>CAZJWQ010000037.1:0-10035 GCA_964549645.1 uncultured Piscirickettsiaceae bacterium
TGCAGTTTAATAATCTTAATTTGCAATTACCTAAGGACAAGCATCGATATCATTATATTAAAGCCAAAGTGACTATTGCCGTTCATTTAGATGGATTAATATCTATTTTTCATGGACCAAGACGACTAGGTATCTATTCAAAAGAAGGCAATTTGCTAGATGAAAACCAAAAACAAACTGGCGTTGCGTAAATCCGCTTCACAACGTCATGAATAAAATTAACAAAAGCGGACAGATGTCGTGTTAATTATCCGGACAGTTCTATTTACTCTTAACAATTTTTCTGTATTGGAGTAATTAGACTTGCTACACTACTCAGTATTTACTATTTTATCGTCTTTCAACTCCCATCTATTATGCACCCATAAATATTGGCTAGGATTTTTCTTGATTTCTGTTTCATAAATTTCGTGCAATGTTAAGGTTTCTTGTAATTCGTTGCCTGTAGCAAAATTATCGATTGGTTTTAAAAACTTTAACTGATAAGTACCATCATTTAATCTAGTTAAAAAAGTAGGTAGTATTAAGCAGTTGGTTATTTTTACTAGTTTTGATGTGGCTGGATTACTGGGAGCTAATTTGCCAAAAAACTCTACTTGTACCGAGCCTTTACTTGTGTACTTTTGGTCTGGTAAAAACCCTAAATTCTTACCTTGTTTTAAAGTTTTGAGCATGCCCTTAGTATTATATTTAGAGATAGGTGTCATACTATTAAGAGTTCTACCTTTTAATATTAGGTAGTCTATTAACAGGTTATCGTGTGGTCTGTACACTGGGTAAATAGTAGTTTTAAAAGATAAAAATAAGCCAATTATATCTGTAGTAGTAAAGTGTGGTACAAGTATTATTGCGCCCTTATTTGCTTGTATAACTTCTTCTAAATAATGTAGATTTTTGTAGCTTACTAGTGTTTTTTCAAAACAATCTTGCTGGTATCTATGTTGCCCCCACCATACTATCATTGTTTCAAAAAAACTAATACCTAGTGATTCAAAATGCAATAGTACTAGTTGTTTTATTTTTGTATCGGTATAGTAAGGAAAAGCATTTTGTAAGTTTTGTATAGCTATGTTTTTTCTTTTTTTAGCTAATTTATACAACTGCCTACCTAGCCACTTACCTAGCGTTATTTTTGTTTTATAGGGCAGTAAATGTATTATGCGTAAAATACCAACGCCTAACCAAATACCCCAATATTTTGGGCATACAAATATTGCTTTAAATTTATTGTTGGTAAAATCTTTCATAATTTAAGTATTTGCAAAACCTGTAGCGTATAAACGCTGATAGTAGCCTTGAGTTTTTAATAGTTGAGAATGTGTTCCTTGTTCTATAAGCTTACCTTGTTGCAATACTATTATGTTATCAGCAGCTTCAATGGTGCTTAGCCTGTGAGCAATAATAATTACTGTTTTATCTTTTTTAAGATTATGTAAAGCATTTTGTATTTTGATTTCTGATTCATTATCTAAAGCAGAAGTAGCTTCATCTAGTATTAAAATTGGAGCATTTTTCAAAAAGGCTCTGGCGATAGCTATTCGTTGGCGTTGCCCTCCTGATAATAATGCACCATTATCGCCTATTATTGTATCCAACCCTTCTGGCAAGTTTTGGATAAAACCCCAAGCGTAGGCAGCTTTGGCGGCGACAATAATTTCTTCTTCCGTTATCGCGTCATCCCCATAAGCTATATTGGCTTTTATACTATCGTTAAATAACATAATATCTTGGTTTACGTAGGATATGTTAGTTCTTAAATTAAATAGTTCTATTTGCTTAGTGTCTATATCATCAATTAATATTTGCCCTGTGGTGGCCTCTATTAGGCGTGGAATTAAATTGGCTATGGTGGTTTTGCCACTGCCCGATTCTCCCACTAATGCGGTAGTTGTTTTGGGTTTTATATTAAAGCTTAAGTTGGTTATGGTATTTTTATTAGCTGTTTTATAGCAAAATTGTACGTTTTTAAATTCTATGCTACCATTTATGTTGTTAAGTATTTTTGTGCCATTATTTTGTTCATTTTCTTGATCTAATAATTCAAAAACACTTTTTGCCGCCGCCATACCTCGTTGTATTATTTCATTAACATTGGTTAACCTTCTAATAGGTTCAAAAATCATGGCCGAAGCGACTATAAAGGCTATTAATTCACCTGGGGTAAACATATCTTCGGCAGACATTAGTGATACTACCAATAGCACTGCCGACAGAGCCATAGCGGCTATAACTTGTACTAAGGGGACATTAGCTGCGGACACTTTTACCACCGACATTGTATGCTGCCTAAAACTTTCAGATATATTAAAAAACTTTTTTTGTTCGTATTTATCAGCTCCATAAATTTTAATATCTTTATGTGAATTAAGTGCTTCTTCTAAAGACTGGGTCATTTCGCCCATTTTATTTT
Source organism: uncultured Piscirickettsiaceae bacterium (assembly GCA_964549645.1). Lineage (GTDB taxonomy): Bacteria > Pseudomonadota > Gammaproteobacteria > Thiomicrospirales > Thiomicrospiraceae > Hydrogenovibrio. Next base: position 2,411 of record CAZJWQ010000037.1, read on the forward strand.
GCATCTGGGTACTAGAACCACGCATCATTTTGCCAGCTCTATCTATAATAAAACCTAAAATAGGCCCTACAAGTATAATTAATAAAGTTAGTTGCCAAGATGTAAAGAATAAAAAAGCAAGTAACCCTATAATTATTAATATATCTCTTATAACTATTACCCATGCTTCGCTTAATGTTGAGCCTATTTGTGCGACATCGTAAGTTAGTTTAGACATTAACTTACCAGTAGTATATTGCTGATAAGTTTCTAATGGCAGATAGTTTAATTTAGCAAACATTTCTGCTCGTATATTTAAAATTGCTTTTTGGGCTATCCACTCACTAAATACTTTAGCAAAATATTCGGCTATACCTTTTATTATAAAAACTATCATTAATAAAACTGGTACCAATATTATGTAGTCCATATTTTTGGCTATCATACTTTCATCAATTAATGGCTTTAGCAAGGCGGGCATTAGCGGTTCCATTGCTGCTGTAACAACTAAAGCTAGCAACATTAGGGCTATCATTTTTTTATAGGGTGTTATGTAGCTAAAAAGCCTTAAATATAATTCTTTAGTAGTTGGATCTGTTTTCAAACTATTCTCGCCTAAGTATTTTATTTACTAAAATATTACTAAATCTAGATGCTTTAAATTCTTTATTAATCGCTTCGGGGTCATAAGTATTATCTACCCATTCAATAAAGGGTATAGATGGGTTTTGTTGATTATATTCTTGCCATTTTTTAATAAACAGATCTAACACGCCTGTTTCAGAACCTTTTATATGCCCATATTTAAGGCTTAGCTGCTTACTTTCATAAAGCGGGACTCCTTCTTTATGAAACTCATACAATACACTACCTATACCAGCTCTATCTGCCCCCGCTTTACAATGTAATAAAATTGGATATTTAACAGCATCAAATATATTAAATAGTTTGTGGATACTATCTTTAGGAGGGGGTTCTCTTGAAGAAAAAGGTACATCAACTAAAACGACCCCTTCTCTTTCGCAAGCTTCTTTTTCTAGCATATATTGCCCAGTTTTATTTGCTCCCCTAAGGTTTATTATAGTTTTAACTCCGTATTTATTTTTAAGTTTTTTAATAAACCCAGGTGATGGATGATTACTCCTAAAAGCTTGTGTACCAACGGGGTAAAAGTTTCTGTATAGCACTCTTATAAACTCATGATCAATAAACCATGCTTCTAAATAACATTTGACTCGTTGCCATCTGGTGTGTATTTTGTACATAAATCCCAACATTTAAATAAAACCTCACCAATTTTACCTGTTTTATTATTTATTTGTTAATCTTAGTGATAAAATCATACCTAAATCCTACATCAAATTGTTATGTATAGTGCAAGATATTGAATTGTAGGGTGAATTTTATTTGAGTGGAATACTTATTGATATTCCCGAAAAATAAAATATCGCTATACGGTTCAATAGCTTGTGCTATACATAACAATTTAATGTAGGGTCTAGGTTACTCTTGAGTTTATTAATTATGGTATTTTTTAATGATAGTTGTTACAGGTGGTGCAGGTTTTATTGGTTCTAATATAGTTAAGGCTTTAAACAAAATAGGTCGTAACGATATTTTAGTGGTTGATAATTTAAAAAATGGTAAAAAGTTTATTAATTTAGCAGATTGTAATTTTGCCGATTACCTTGATAAAGATGATTTTCAAGCTAGAATTTTTGCAGAAGAAGGTCTTCCAGATATAGAATGTATTTTTCATGAAGGTGCTTGTTCTGCCACCACGCAGTGGGATGGTAAGTTTATGATGGATAATAATTATGAGTATTCTAAAGATTTACTTAATTATTGTTTACAAAGAGAAATACCTTTTCTATATGCTTCATCTGCCGCTACCTATGGTAATGGGCCAACTTTTATAGAGCAACGACAATATGAAAAACCACTAAATGTGTACGGGTTTTCTAAGTTTCAATTTGATCAATTTGTACGCCAAGTTTTACCTAAAGCCAAAAGTCAAATTGTTGGCTTTAGGTATTTTAATGTTTATGGCCCACGCGAACAGCATAAGGGCGATATGGCAAGCGTAGCTTTTAAATTACATAATCAAATTTTAGCAGGTAATAAATTAAAATTATTTGGTGCTTATGATGGCTATGAACAAGGCATGCAAACTCGTGATTTTGTATATATTGATGATGTTGTAGATGTTAATTTATGGTTTATGCAAAATACTGATAAATCTGGCATATTTAATTTAGGCCCCGCAGCTGCAGAACCCTTTAAAAACATTGCTAATGCTGTTATAGATTTTCATGGTAAAGGAGAAATTGAGTATATAGATTTCCCTGAAAATTTAAAAGGAGCTTACCAAAGTTTTACCCAAGCAGATAATAGTTTATTACGCAATGCAGGTTATAGTAAAAAGTTTTATACAGTAGCCCAAGGAGTTAAGAAATATTTAACATGGTTAGATAAAAACCCGCATACTTTAAACTTTAAAACCAATTTATGAAAATATTATTAATAAAAATGTCTTCCATGGGAGACGTTTTTCATGCTTTCCCTGCGTTATCAGATGCTTTACAAAATATTCCTAATTTACAAGTTGATTGGATAGTAGAAAAAGATTTTGCCCAAATACCCAGCTGGCACCCTGCTGTAAATAATATTTATGCTATTGAATTACGAAAATGGCGTAAATCTCCATTTAAAAATAAGCAACAAATTAAAAGTTTTTTTATTAAAATAAATACTCAAAATTATAATTTAATTATAGATGCTCAAGGATTATTAAAAAGTGCATGGGTTATGGGTAAAATGAAATGTGCCAACAAAGTCGGCTTTAATTGGAGTTCAGCAAGAGAAGCACTAGCATCATTTTGGTATACTAATAAAATATTGGTTGCTAAAGAGCAGCATGCCATTTGGCGTTTAAGAGAACTTTTTTATAAAGCATTAAAATATCCCCAACCAAATATAGAAAACATTAACTACCAATTAAACACCAATAATTGGCAAAACCCTACTAAAAATACAACAAATCACACACAAAAATATGCAGTATTTTTACATGGTACAACTTGGGATACTAAACTTTGGCCAGAGCAATATTGGGTAGAATTAGCCAACACTATTAATAAACATAATATAAAAATTATTATCCCGTGGGGTAATAGACAAGAACAACAACGTGCAAAACGTTTACAAGCAAAGATCACTATGGTTGAAGTACCTAACAATATACTTTCACTTAATAAAATGGCAACATATTTAAAATTTGCTGAATTTATTGTGTCGGTGGATACAGGCTTATCGCATGTTGGTGCTGCTTTAGGTACAAAAATGGTAGTATTATATAGAGTTACCAACCCACAAAAAGTTGGAGCTATGGGTAACAAAGTTACACATTTATGTTCACCTATAGCACAAAATTATATTAAAAAGTTTAAGAATAATGTACAAGAAAAACAGTCTTTAATAGGGTTAGAAGTGGAGCAAGTTGTGAAAAGTTTAAACTTAGCAGGCAATACATAATGCTAAATATAGCTAAAACATATTCAAATAGAATTAATCATATCTCTTTTGTTGAAAACTGGTCAATAATACTACTTTTATTTTTCATACCTATATCCCCTGCTGCTCCCAATATATTAGCTATTCTATTAATTATATTATGGTTACTTAAAGGTCAATATAAACAAAGTATTACGAGTGCATCTAAACAACCAATTTTTTGGGCTTTCTTATTATATTTAATAATTTATCCACTGTCTATATTATGGTCTGCTAATCAAGAATGGGCTCTGCATTTGACTGAACGTCATATGATTTATTTATTATTTCCTTTTCTTTTTATGGCTATCAAAAAAGAATACTTTAAGCATTATATTATTGCTTTTATAGCTGGGCTTGCTTTTACAGAATTTGTTTCATATTTAATGCTATTTAATTTAATAGATTTTACTGCATCTGCATCACCTACAACACCGTTTTATACAACAACCTTATCTAACCCCTTACTTGCATGGGGCATTTATTTACTAATGTATTTGTTGTTATTTGAAAAAAGCAGCTTATTATCAAAAACAATCATTATATTTCTTACTATAGCTATGACCATTAGCCTACTTATTACAGGGGGTAGAGGTGGACAATTAGCATACTTCATTATAATTGGAATATTATTTTTACAATACTTTCATTTTAAAGGTAATTTACTTAAGGGTTTTATATTAGGTAGCATTTTTATAGCAACTATATTTACTTTGGCTTACCAAACTATACCCTTATTTAAAGATAGAGTTAATCTTGCTATTACAGAAGTAAAACACTATACACCTGAGGCAACAGGCTCTGTAGGAGTACGTATCCACATGTACATAAATACTAGCAGCCTTGCCTTTAATAGGCACTGGTCTGAAATTATAGCAGGCTCTGGCATTGGTGATTTTCCTGAGCAATATACCCAATATGCAGGTGGAGATAATGCCGTTTTTAAGTTAGAACCAAATACAACTGGGCATTCACACCCACATAATATGTTTTTATATCAGCTAGGGGCTTTAGGCTTATTAGGGCTATTTAGTTTACTATGGATTTTTCAAGCTAGTATTAAAGTAGCATTAAAAGAAAATAACCAAATGCAATATTATCAATGGGCTTTTATAGTCTATATAATTGCGATTAACATAACAGACTCTCTACTACTATCTCATCCAACCGCTTTGTTATTTATAGCCTTTAGTGCCATTTTATTTAAAAAATATAGTCAGGAAGAACATCGACAATGAAAAAAGTAGCAGTCATAGGTTTAAATCGTATTGGTGATGCGGTATACACCTTGCCTTTAATTGAAGCGACGGGAAACAAGTATGCAGTTGATATATTTACCCAACCACACATTAAAGATATCTATGTAGAGAACCCTTTCATTAAAAATATTTTTAACTATCAAAAAAATATTTTTTGGTCATCAACATTAAAAACACTAAAAGCAAATAATTATGAAATATGCATTATTTTACATAATTCATTTAAATATGCTTTACTACCATTTTTAGCAAAAATACCAGTAAGAATAGGTTATCAAAAAGAATTAAGAGGTTGGATGCTAACATCCTCAATAACTTTACCAAAAAAAGTTATTCATAGAATGGAGCATAATAAAATATTAGGTGAATTAGTTGGGATAAAAACAACAAATATACTTCCTAAAATTTTTTTTAGTAAAGATGAACTAACCAAAACTACAAATATCTTAAAAACACATAATTTAATAGCAAATAATTATGTAGCTTTTATTGTAGGCTCAAATGCAGTTTCACGACGTTGGTCGCCTAAAAACTTTGCTAAAGTAGCAGAACAATTAATTAAACAATACAACATAAATATTTGTATTCTTGGTGCTAAAGATGATTTTATGCTTGGAGAAAAAGTATTATCTAAATTTACAGGAAATAAATCTTATATAAAAAATTTGGCGGGTAAAACATCGTTAAGAGAAACCATGTATATATTTAAAGAGTCTATAGGTTTAATTACCAATGATACAGGACCAATGCATATAGCCAGCACCATGGGCATACCTGTTATAACATGGTTTGGCCCTACCATTGAAAATGAAGTTGGTCCACCATCAAAAAACACTATAATTTTAAACTCTACAGCAGATTTTGACAAGGGTATAAAAGATCACAACACTAATAATGCTTTAGAAAGCTTAACAAAAATAACTCCAGAGCTTGTACTAAAATCTTTTTCTAAAATAATTAATAAATAACTTACTAAAGGGCACCTCTAAAAACCTAAGCACTATTTTCTACATTCCATAAATCACACTTAGGTTTTTAGAGGTGCCCTAAATTTGGTTTAGAAGCTCTGCAGTTTTGCTTGATCATTACAATGCTTAAAAAAACAAAAAATCACATTTTGTCATAATATTTACTGAATAATTACATTAATTGGACACACAATAAAAATGCCAGAAACAATACTAAAACAAGCTTTATCCGTACCTGTATATGATGTTGCAAATGAAACTCCTTTTGAAAAAGCTCCATTAATCTCGCAACGCATGCGTAATAACATTTGGCTTAAAAGAGAAGATTTACAACCAGGATTTTCTTTTAAATTACGCGGTGCTTACAATAGAATGATACAGTTAACTGCCGCTGAAAAATCTCAAGGTGTTGTAGCTGCTTCTGCTGGTAATCATGCCCAAGGTGTCGCCTTAGCGGCACAAAAAACCAGCGTTGAGGCTACTATTTTTATGCCCGTTACCACCCCGTCTATTAAAGTAAATGCGGTAAAAAACCTTGGTGGTAAGGTTGTATTAATAGGTGACTCTTATGATGAAGCAGCGGTTGCTGCTATTGAATTTTGTAAACTCAATAGTAAAACTTTTATTGCCCCTTATGATGACATTGATGTAATTGCTGGGCAAGCAACTATTGCTCTTGAGCTATTAAGACAAAGTAAAAATATTGATATTATTTTTGTACCAGTTGGTGGCGGTGGTTTAATTGCTGGTATTTCTGCAGTTATTAAACAGGTTTCTCCTAATATTAGAGTTATTGGGGTAGAACCCGAAGATGCCCCAAGTATGACTAGAGCATTAGAGCTACAAAAACGCATTATACTAGATGAAGTTGGTATTTTTGCAGATGGTGTTGCGGTAAAACAAGTGGGTAAGATCCCCTTTAGAATTGCTAAACTTTGTGTTGATGAAATGGTAACCGTAAAAACTGATGAAATTTGTGCGGCAATAAAAGACATTTTTGAAGATACTCGTGCTATAGCAGAACCTGCCGGAGCTTTAGCTTTAGCTGGTATGAAAAAGTATATTAAAGAAAAGTCATTAGCCGATTTAAATATTGCCATTATTGTAAGCGGTGCCAACATGAACTTTAATGGGCTACGTTATATATCTGAACGTACTGAAATTGGTGAAAAAAGAGAAGCATTATTTGCAGTAACTATTGCTGAAAAACCTGGTAGCTTTAAACAGTTTTGTGAATTATTAGGCGATAGACGAGCAATAACAGAGTTTAATTATCGTTATTCTAATAATAAAAAAGCTGTAATATTTGTAGGAGTAAGAACAGATGCAGGTAGTGCTGAAAAAGAACAATTAATAAAACAAATGACTGATAATGGCTATGATTTCGAAGATTTAAGTGATAATGAAGTAGCAAAACTACATTTAAGATTTATGGTAGGCGGTAAAGACAGTGGTACTACTAATGAACTATTATATCGCTTTCAATTTCCTGAACGCCCTGGAGCATTATTACAATTTTTAAACCAAATGTCTGCTAATTGGAATATAAGCTTATTTCATTATAGAAACCACGGTGCAGCCTATGGCAGGGTATTAGTTGGGGTACAGGTACCAACTAATGAGCAACAAAAATTTGAAAATTATTTAAATAATTTAGGGTACCCTTTTGTATCAGAACAAAATAATATTGGTTATAAATTATTTTTACAAGCAAATTAAGCTAATTTTTAGGTATTAGGGTAAAACCCTAATCCCCGAATAGAGAATTGGCATCTAGCACTAGCCCTTGTTTGCTAGGCATTCACAAAAAATGCCCACTTAACCTATGGGTGAAGCTAAGATTTTTTGCAAACACCTAGCAAACAAG
>CAZJWQ010000038.1:0-9897 GCA_964549645.1 uncultured Piscirickettsiaceae bacterium
AATACAATACAAATTTTAATAAGGAAAATAATATGTCAGAAGTTTTTATAGGAAGACAGCCTATTTTGGACAAAAACATGAAGCTTTTTGCCTACGAATTAGAATTTCATCAAGGCTTAAGCCCTATTGAAGACCGTATTAATGCAACTACAGAATTAATTGCAAAAACTGAACAAGAAATCGGTTTTAAATCTATTGTAGGCAATAACACTGCGATGATTTCTTTCCCTAAAGAATTAATTGGTACAGACGCTATTAATGCCCTAGATTTGCCATCAAATATAGTGCTTGAAATACCTAATGATATTTTAAAAGATAAAAAAACCTTGTCGGCTCTAAAAGAAGTTAAATCAGAGGGAACATCAATAGCTTTAGAAAACTTTATTGATGATGAATCAAGTATTAAACTAGCAAACATTAGTGACTTTGCTAAAATTGACAATGAAATATATACAGAAATCAAACTTAAACAAATGATTAGCCAGTTACATGAAAAAAATATTAAAGTAATAGCAGAAAGAGTTGAAACAGAAGAAATGTTTAACTACTTAAAAGCAATTGGTTTTGATTATTTTAAAGGTCATTTTTTTACTAACCCTGTAATAATCAATGGCAATAAACTATCAGCCAATAAACTATCATTATTACAATTAATGTCAAAAATAAATGACTCTAAAACTGACTTTTATGAATTAAACCAAATAATAAGCCTAGATGTAGCCCTTAGTCATAAATTATTACTAGCGGTAAATAACCCAATGTCTATGATCCCTATTAGGGTAGAAAGTATAAGTGATGCTTTACGTTATATGGGCTTAAAACGTTTAAAATTCTGGATAAACATGTTGCTTTTATCACAAATAGATGATGTGCCAAAAGAGCTAATGATTAGTGCTTTAATTAGAGCTAGGTTTTGTGAACTAATGGCAGAAACTTCTGGGCATAAAGTTGATAAAGACAGCTATTTTTTAGTTGGTTTATTTTCAGCTCTTGGGGCGTTCTTTAAATCACCAATTGATCAAATAGTAGCAGAAATGCCATTATCTGAAAACGTTACATCTGCTTTACTAAAAAAACAAGGTTTAATGGGTGAAGCTTTAACTTGTTTACAACAAATCGAAAGCACATCTACAGAATATCAAGAGCTTGATTTTCAAGGACTTAATTTTGGAGAAATTGCTAATATTTATTTATCATCTTCTGCTTGGGCTCAACAAGCAGTAATTGAATAAACATGAAACCTTTCCAATCATTAAATCCTGCTACAGGAAAGTTCTTAGCTAAATTTTCAACCTGGGATGACAATACTTTACAAGAAGTTATAACTAAAGTTAGTTATACTTTTAATGATTGGGCAAAGCTAACCACCATTGCACAAAGATGTATGCTATTAAACAATTTGGCTGGCATTTTACGAGATGAGCAAGCAGTTTTAGCTAAATTAATTACCCTAGAAATGGGTAAGTTATATACAGAATCCTTAGCTGAAATAGAAAAATGCGCTTTATTATGTGAATATTATGCACAACAAGCAACCAAGCAACTAACCGACAAAAGCATTGCAACTCAAGCTTCTAACAGCTTTGTTTCTTACCAACCTTTAGGGGTTATTTTGGGTGTAATGCCGTGGAATTTTCCTTTTTGGCAAGTATTTAGATTTGCTATACCAACCATTGTTGCAGGTAACTTAGTTGTAGTAAAACACGCCTCAAATGTACCACAATGTGCTTTAGCTATTGAAAAATTATTTTCTAAAGCAGGCTTTGCTGAAAACATTTATACAAACTTAATGATTAGTGCTAAACAAGTAGAAAGTGTCATTCGCAACCCTGCTATACAAGGTGTTAGCCTAACTGGTAGTGAAGCCGCAGGCAGAGCTGTAGCGGCTATTGCAGGCTCAGAATTAAAAAAACTAGTGTTAGAGCTTGGTGGTTCTGACCCTTTTATCGTATTAGATAATGCTAACCTAAATTTAGCAGTAAAAGGGGCGATACAAGGCAGGTTTTTAAATATGGGGCAAAGCTGCATTTCATCGAAGCGTTTTATAATTGATGCCAATTTATTTACAGAATTTACTACTAAATTTAAACAAGCAATAGAAAATAAATTTATAGCTGGCAACCCAATGGATAAAACAACAACACTCGCCCCCATGGCAAGACAAGATTTATTAGATGAACTACACCAACAAGTTATGGAGTCAGTTAAACTTGGTGCCAAAATTATAACCGGTGGTTACCAATTAGATATAAAAGGTTGCTATTATGCACCAACCATTTTAAGCGATGTAACTAGTAATATGCCTGCATTTAGCCAAGAATTTTTTGGCCCTGTAGCTATTATGTTAAAAGCTAGTGAGCCTGCACATGCACTAGCTTTAGCCAATGCTACTAATTTTGGTTTATCAGGTTCTATTTGGAGCGACAACATAGCAACTGCTGAGACTATGGCTCGTAATATGGAATCTGGCTCTACCTTTATTAATAGTTTTAGTTTTTCAGATTCTAGGCTTCCATTTGGTGGCATAAAGAACTCTGGTTATGGCAGAGAACTTAGTGCATACGGCATTAAAGAATTTACCAATATAAAAACCATTTGGATTAAATAAACCATGAACCTTTTATGGAAGACTTTATTAGATTTAAAAGAACCTGCAATATTATTTAGGTTATTTATTCCATTTATAGTAGGTTTTATACTAGTTTTACTATTAGGCTATGGGTTATTTGGCATACTATTTACTAGCGACTTAATAACCCAAAGCCCAATATTATTAGACTTTCAATATTGGATACAACAAGCAGAATTCACTATTGTAGCCCTACCTATTATTGGCGGCATACTTTTTGTATTATTAGAAATAGTAGTGGTGATGATTGCAGGGATAATAGGCATTATACTAGGCAGTTATTTAGTATTATTATTTGCGATGATAATAACTGCATTTATGACAGACACCCTAATCAAAGCAGTGCATGACAAACATTACCCAGATCTTGAATATAAAGGTCATGGCTCAACGGTAGGCATGTTGTGGAGCGTAACTAAAGTTGGTTTGCTGGTTTTATTATTATTTATAGTAACTTTACCATTACTTTTTATACCGCTTATTAATATAATTTGGTTTTGGATGTTAGGCTTTTTATTTTTTAGATATACTTTAGTATTAGACGTAGGGCAAGTAATTTTAACTAAACAGTTATTTAACAAGCTAAAAGGGCTAACAAATTGGGAACCCACTTCAGCATTAGCAATATTATTGTTATTAAGCATTTTCCCATTAATGGGCTTTTTTGCCCCGATACTTGCCGTTATAGCACTATCTCACTATTATTTTGGGCAGTTAGCACTAGAACAAATGCCTGTTGACTTAAATAACGAAAGTAACAATAAAACTATCTATTTACCAAACAAGTAAGCCGTTGTTTAATTAAGAAAATTTAGAGAAATTAATTATTTATGAAAGTTTATCTTGTAGGCGGTTCAGTTCGTGATAAATTATTAAACCTACCTGTTTATGACCATGATTGGGTAGTCGTTGGCTCTTCACCTGCTGCAATGTTGGCGCAAAATTTTATACAAGTAGGCAAAGACTTTCCTGTTTTTTTGCACCCAGAAACCAAAGAAGAATATGCTCTTGCTCGTACCGAACGCAAACAAGGCGTTGGTTACCACGGTTTTGTAATGTCTTTTGATGATTCTATTAGCTTAGAAGAAGATTTGATACGCCGAGATTTAACTATTAATGCCATAGCCCAAGATGAAGACGGCAATCTTATTGACCCTTATAATGGTGTTAAAGATATTGAAAATAAAATATTACGCCATATATCCCCTGCTTTTGCTGAAGACCCACTAAGAGTGTTACGCATTGCAAGGTTAGGGGCAAAATTATTTGCTCTTAATTTTACAATTGCCGATGAAACTATCCAGCTAATGAAACAGATGGTTGCTTCAGGAGAATTAAATAATTTAACCCCCGAAAGAGTTTGGCAAGAGATTGTTAAGGCACTAAGCACCGAAAAACCATCAGTATTTTTTGAAATTTTAAACCAAGTGGGGGCAGTAGAAGTTTTATTTCCAACATTACACAACTTAATAGGTGTTGAACAACCATTAAAATACCACCCAGAAGGTGATGTTTGGAATCATTCTATGATGGCTTTAGATGCGGCGGCTTTATTATCAACTGAAATAGACATACGTTTTAGTGCTTTAGTACATGATTTAGGCAAAGGCTTAACCCCTAAAGAACTCTACCCCAAACATCATGGGCATGAAAAAGCAGGTGTACCCTTAGTTATTGAGTTTTGTGAAAAGTATAAAGTACCAAATAACATACGTAAATTAGCAGAAAAAGTGACTGAATTTCATGGAGTAATCCACCAAGGTTTAGATATAAATAACCAGCCTTACTTAAAACCTAAAACTTATTTAAAAATAATTGCTGCCTGCATAGGTTTAAAAAACGATGTCTTTTTTAATAAAGTTTTAACAGTTTGTGAAGCCGACATCAAAGGCAGGCTAGGTTTTGAAAACCGTGACTATCCACAAAAAGAATTTTGGCAAAAATTAGCTTTTAGTGCTAATGATATAGATAATAAAAAAATATTAGCTACTTTAGACACTGGCATACAAGGTATTGTAATAGGTGTTGCTATTACCAAACAAAGGCGTAATAATATAAAAACTTATATAAAACATTTTTCAATTAATACCTAGATTCTGCATCAAATTGTTAATGTAGAATGCAAGACCTAGGTAATACCTAAAAAACTGAATTTACATGCTAAAAAAAAACTTAAAAAGACTATTAATTTTAGCGGCAATATTAATTATATTAATTATTACCATAGCAATAATGGCTAAATCTAAACCAGCCATAGAACCAATAAAAGCAACACCACAAATATGGGCAGTAAATGCTAAAACAATTAAAATAACTAGCTTATCACCAGTATATTCTTTATTAGGAAAGGTTGAATCTAATAACTTAGTAAATTCTGCATCACCAATAAATGGCGTGGTTGGTGCTATATATGTACAAGAAGGGGAAGCCTTTATTAAAGGGCAAAAACTAATTTCTCTTGCCATAGAAGACTTAGAGCTACCAATTGCTCTAGCTAAAGCCAATGTAATATTTAGCAAGTCTCAATTAGATATACAAAACCAACAGTTTAGCACCAATAAACAAGCCTTAAAGTATGAACTATCCTTATTAAAAATTAGGCAAAAAAATGTTGAGCGTAACCAGCAATTAACTAATAAAAATTTATCGTCGCTAACTATCTTAGAAAATGCCAAAGTAAGTTTAGTTAACCAACAAAAAGCAGTATTAATTACTCAAAAATTAGTTGATGAACATCAAAATAGGTTAAAACAATTTAATGCAGAGCTTAATAAGGCTAAAATAAATTTGCAACAAGCACAAATAAATTTAGAGCGTGGGCAGTTAGTTGCACCATTTGATGGCTACGTTACCAGCCTACCTGTGGCCATTGGCGATAGGGTTAATGCAGGTACGGTATTAATTAGTTATTATGCTCATAACAGTTTAGAGCTAAAAACTAAAATACCTAATATACACTTAAATGCAATATTTAATGCCATTACTAATGAACAACAATTATTTGCTAGTTACACCAGCCAACAACAAACTTTCCATTTACCATTAATTCGTTTTGCAGGTAAAGAAACCACTAGTGGTTTAGATGCTTTTTTAGCAATCCCTAAAACCTTACCTAATATAAGAATCGGCAGGTTAATGAATGTAACCCTTAATGGAGCAACAATTGATAATACTTTTGAAGCCCCACTATCTGCATTATATGGAGCAGATAAAATATTCATTATCGACCCGCAAACCTCACAGCTAGTAAGTAGGAACGTACAAAAAATAGGTAGAACTAGCCAGTCTAAACTATTATTAAAAGGAGATTTAAAAACAGGCGACCTGTTATTAACAACCCACTTACCTAATGCAATTAGTGGTCTAAAAGTAACTGTTAAACCATAACATGGCTGCCAAACATGGTTACTGAAGAAATCAAAAAAACATCTTCTTTTACTAGTTCAGGGGGGGTACTTGGTGTTTTTGCACGCCACAAAGTTGCCCCCAATTTATTAATGATAGTAATGCTACTATCGGGTTATTTAGCCCTATCCAAACTAAATGTACAATTTTTCCCAAGTTTATCACTTAATTATGCCACCATTCAAGTTAGTTGGTATGGTGCTAATGCCGAAGATGTAGCACTAGCCATTACCAACCCTATTGAACGAGCAGTACGAAGCATAACCGATATAGAAGAAATGACTTCTACCGCTGCTAATGGAGTAACAGCTATAACTATTAAGTTTGCTGAAGACACCAATATGGTTGAAGCGGTAGACTTGCTACAACAAAGGGTTGATAGTGTTCGTAATTTGCCCACCGATGCTGAATTACCCATAATAAAAAGGGTACTATTTTATGAGGGTATAGCTAGGTTATTAATAACCACTGAATACGGAGACTTAACAGAATTACGCCATCTAGCAATGCGTTTTGAACAAGAGCTACTAGATGCCGGCATAGATAATATTTCTTTTACAGGTTTACCTGAAGAAGAAATGGCAATAGAAATCTCACAAAATATGTTAGAAATTCATAATTTAACTTTACAGCAAATAGCTGAAAAAATACAAAACATGAGCCAAGATTTACCCGCAGGAACAATCGGCAATGATGATTCTATAAAAGATATTCGTACGATTGAGCAAGCCAGAACAGTACATGATTTTAACCATATACCAATAATTGTTAATGAAACTCAAAAAGTATTATTAGGTGATATAGCTAATATTAACCGCCAAGGTAAACAACATTCACCATTTATTTTAGTAGATGGTAAGCCTGCTATTGAAATGGTATTAAAGCGTTCTGAATCAGGCAATACTGTAGAATCGGCAGAAATATTACATAATTGGGTTAAAGAAACTAATCCCACCCTACCAGCAGGGGTATCTTTAATTATTTATGATGAAGTTTGGACCTTGCTCAAAGACCGAATTGCATTACTAATAAATAATGGTTTAGGTGGTTTATTACTAGTTATTATACTGCTGTTTATTTTTATGAATGGCAGGGTTGCCTTCTGGGTTGCCGCAGGTATTCCTACTGCTTTTGCCGCCAGTTTAGCTATACTTTATCTTTTTGGTGGTAGCATTAACATGATAAGCCTATTTGCCCTTATTATGGCTTTAGGTATAGTGGTTGATGACGCCATAGTAGTAGGAGAAGACGCTTTATCTCATTATGAAAATGGGCAAACTAGCGAGCAAGCATCAATAAATAGTGCCAATAGAATGTTTAGCCTAGTAACTGCCGCTTCCATAACAACTATAGCAGCCTTTGCACCTTTGATGATGATTGGTGATGAAATAGGCACAATGCTCTTTACCATCCCTCTAGTTATAATTGCAGTAGTATTAGCATCTTTATTTGAAAGCTTTTTTGTACTACCAGGGCATTTAAACCATGCACTTAAAAAAGTGAAAAAAAATAAACCTACATCATTAAGATACAAAATCGACAAGGCTATAAACCACTTTAGAAATCATCATTTTCGTAACTTAATACGCTTAGTATTAGCTAACCGTGCAATTACAATCATCAGCACCTTAGCAATATTAATTTTTACCATTAGTTTAATTGCTACAGGCAGAATTAATTTTGTATTTTTCCCCTCTCCAGACTCAACTATACTGCACGCCCAAGTAGAATTTGTAGCTGGGTCCTCTGAAAAAAATACCCACACATACATAAACAATCTCAATAAAGCCCTATTAGCTACTGAACAAGAACTAGAACCAGGCATTTTAAAATTAGCGGTAGTAAAATACAATACCTCAGGTAGATACAGTGGTGCTAATTTTGGTGGCATAACTGTTGAACTAGTAGACCCAGACGAAAGAACTACCACTAATGCAGAGTTTATTAAATTATGGCAAACTAAAGCAGGGATAGCACCTTCTTTAAATATGTTATCCATAAGAGAACCAGAAGCCGGCCCACCAGGTAGTGATATAGAAATACGTATTTGGGGTGCTACTACCAAGCAACTAAAACAAGCATCATTAGCAATACAAGCTGCATTATCTTCAGTGCAAGGCGTACTTGCTATTAGAGATGATTTACCCTATGGCAAAGAACAACTTATTTATACAATAACCCCACAGGGCTATGCACTAGGCTTTACTTATTTATCGGTAACTAACCAATTATCTAACGCTTTTAGTGGCAAACTAGTACAAGTTTTTAACGATGCAAATGAAGAAATAGAAGTAAGAGTACAATTAACTAGGCAAGAACAAGAACAACTTAACACCTTAGAAACCATGCAACTTATAGCACCTAATGGTGAACTAATACCATTAAGCACCGTGGTTAATTGGTCAACAAAACAAGGCTTTGATTCAATTCGTCATGTTAACGGGCGTTTAGCAATATCGGTACTAGCCGATGTAGATAAATCAACTAACAACCCTAATTTAATTTTAAATGAATTACAACAAAATTTATTACCAGAGCTTGTAAAAAAATATGGATTAAGCTACTCGTTAGAAGGGCAAAGAGCAAACCAAGCTAACTCATTTGCTGATATGAAAATTGGCGTAATAATTGGCTTAACTACTATGTATATAGTACTTGCATGGGTATTTTCTTCTTACGGTTGGCCATTAGTAGTAATGATGGCAATTCCATTTGGCTTAATTGGGGCTGTTATGGGGCATTGGTGGATGAATATAGACCTTACCCTGCTATCAATTTTTGGTTTTTTTGGCTTGTCAGGAATAGTCGTAAATGATTCAATCATTTTAGTAAAATTTTATAAACGACTCAAAGAACAAGGTATGTCAACCAATCAAGCCTTAGAAGAAGCTGCAGTGCAAAGAGTAAGAGCTGTGCTACTAACATCATTAACCACCATAGCAGGGCTAACACCCTTACTATTTGAAACATCTCTACAAGCACAGTTTTTAATACCTATGGCAACCTCACTAGCGTTTGGTTTATTATTTTCAACCCTACTTATATTATTAGTAATACCTAGTTTTTTATCTGTATATGAAGGTATGTTTTTTAATAAAAAAAATAATTCTAGAGTTGTCTACTAAGTTATTGTATGATTTAGTCCTAAAAAAGGTTTTATAAATGAAGCTAACTTCTAAAGGTCGTTATGCAGTTATTGCTATGCTTGATATAGCGTTATCACCTTCTAACAACTCTATCACTTTAGCGATGATTTCAAAAAGGCAAGAAATTTCATTGCCTTACCTTGAACAAATATTTGCTAAATTAAAAAAAGCTAATTTAGTTATTAGTTATAGAGGACCAGGTGGTGGTTATTGTTTAAATGGCAATGCAAGTGATATTTCTATCCAAAGTATAATTCGTGCGGTAGATGAAGATCTTGACCCTAAAAGTTGTGATGGTAAACAAAATTGTAAAAAAAATGGTGTTTGTTTATCTCATCATTTATGGGATGATTTAAGCAATACTATTGAAAAGTTTCTAAAAAATGTAACTTTACAAAGTGTAATTAATAGAGACCTTTACATAATTCCCTAATCCCAAAAGTTTCTAAACTGGATTAGAGTAACAGGAGAGAACAAATGGCAGTAACCCTTACGCAGGCAGCCGCAGATAGAGTAAATAAAATGTTAAACCAACGTGGCAAAGGTGTAGGCTTAAAAGTGTCCACTAAAGTAAGTGGTTGCGTTGGGTTTTCTTATGTAGTTGATTATGCAGATGAAATAACTGGCGAAGATGAAGTTTTTAGTTCTTTTGATGTAAAAGTAATTGTCCCAAAAGATAGCCTTGCTCATATTGATGGCATGGAATTAGACTATGTA
>CAZJWQ010000039.1:0-9504 GCA_964549645.1 uncultured Piscirickettsiaceae bacterium
AATCTAGTTAAATCAAATTCATCTTCAAAGTTTGATCGGTATGGGTTTATATCTAGCCCTCCTCTTCTTACATATCTTGCATAAACTGTTAATTTTTTTGGTTTACAGTATTGCATAATATCGATAAAAATACGCTCTACACATTGTTCATGAAATTCATTGTGGTTTCTAAAAGAAATTATATATTTTAATAAATTATGATGGTTAATTTGTTTGCCTTCATAACGAATTAACACAGAGCCCCAATCAGGTTGCCCCGTAACCAAGCAGTTAGATTTTAATAGATGTGAGTTTAAGGTTTCTGCAATATTTTTTGTGCCTTCAGTGGTTAATAATTTGGGGTTTGTTTCATAATTATTTATAGTAACATCAAGTGTGTCTAAGCATATACCTGGCATGGTGCCTGTAATTTCATTAATATCTTCAACTTTACGAACATCTGTAGAAACCTGTGTACCTGCTACTTTACTAAGATCTTGTTCTAACAAAGCTATTACTTGTTGTGCTGATTTAAATTTTGTATTATTAAAAGAATTTAAATATAGTTTAAAAGACTTTGACTCTACTAAATTTGGGGAACTTGCATCAAAAGAAAACTCTATTATTCTAACCTCTGGTTTACCTTTTAAATTTAGCCATGAAACTTCATAGGCACTCCAAATATCTAAGCCTATAAATGGTAAATTATGTTGTGTAAAACCTAAAGTAGTTCTATTTTCTTGCCTTGGTATAGCAAAAAGTAAACTAGCATCATAGCTTTGCTTATAAGTAGTTTTTTTGCCAAGGCTACTATTATTAATGGTTAATTTTTTCATTCTAAATCTAAAACATTTGTATCACTTTTGTCAATATAGACATTAAATATGTCTAAACCTAGCCCTTTATCCATTATATCAGGGCTATCAAAAGTACCTTTAATCTCGTAAGTATAGGTAACTAAGTCAACATTGATAAAGGGTACAGCTTTTAAGAAAGCGTAGGCGAGCAAACCTGCAATAGGAGTAGCTACACCACTTATAGCCGCTATAGTTGGTAAGGTTCCCCCTATTGCAGGGGTTATTTCAGCTTTTAAGTCAAGTTGCTCTGTAACTAAATTTATTGTACCTAACATGGTAGCATTTGCTGCTGGAGCTCTCAAAGTTAATTGGTTTAAGTTGAATATACCTTGATTAAACTTTCCATCAGCCCTAATTGAATCGAAAACCATTCCAGGTTCTGTTATTCCTGTCGGATCTAAACGTAGACGCCTAGCCAGAGATTCAACGCTTAATAAACTAATAAGCCTAGCAATCCCTGGTTCTGCGTCTTTTATTACGCCTTGGCTTAAATTATAATTAATATGACCTGTAAGAGTTTCTATTGAGAAGCAATTAAGAGAACCTTGCCAGCTAAGATTTGTGTTTACGTGTAATCCTTTCCCTGTTATGCCTTGTCTAGTTCGTAAGAAAGCCAGTACTTTTTCTATATTTGTTGATTGTATGCTACCTGTAATGTTACTAATGGAATTTGATTTTAAATAAGAGTATTGACCTTTTATTTTAATGTTTTCACTACCTAAATGCGCTAAAAAGTTGCTTATTTTAATTTGTTTACTATCATCAGTAATATTAAAATTTAATTTTTGAATATACTTGTCTTCAATATATATATTATTGCCTATAACTTGTATATTGGGCAATTCTATATCTGTAAACATTGATACACAGGTATCTTCATTACTGAGTACTTCTTGTAAATCTTCAATATTTAATTTATTTAAATTAATAATATATTGATTTTGTTTAATATCATAATGTATTGCTAAGGATATATTTTCAGTATTTATTTGCAGGCTGGTATTACTGGCTTCTTTTGGAATTACATTTAATGTAATGTCATTAAACTCTCTATCTAATAACTTTAAAGTCTGTATATTAATCTCTGAAAACTGCCAATTTTTCTGATAAATATCACTAGGTTTATTATTTGTGTTAGGTATTAATTCTTTCCAACCATCTAGATCTAAAGTTTTTATATTGCCATGAAATGAATAGCCATTATTGAGTTGTTTAGCATTCTTTTGTACCGTATTATTAGCAGCAATAAAATTTACTGCATTTACGCTACTAAAGTCATTGCTAAGCTTTACATTAGCCATAAATTGGTCAGATAGCTTAAGTTCTAATAGGTTGTAATTGCTTTTTATTTTTAAATTAGCAGATAGTTTTGGGTAATTTAGTTTTGCAAAGTTATTTAATGGAGCAGGTAATTTGCTTATAGAATCTTGCAAAAACATATTGGCGGACACTTCAATGTTATTATTTTTTTGCAATGGTAACTTAATTAACCCTTGCCATTTTTGTGTTCCTTCTAAAAATTCATTAGTTAACTTGGTTAATCCTGTAGCTTCAATTTGAATAAATTGCTTATTGGTTGTGATTTCAAACAAAGAATTACTTAATTGTGCTTGTTTAAATTTAGCATCTCCAGTTAGTTTTTGTGTTGAGTAAACTGAATTTTCGCTAAATTGCAATTCGCCATTAAGGTCATTTATATGCCAGTCATTAAACAAGTTAATATCAACAGTTTGCAAGTCTATATTACCATTTACTTTTATAGCCTTATCTTCAAAACCTACAATAGGTATAAGTAATTTAGTTAAATTAACTTGTATATCGCCATTAAGCTTTAGATTGTTTTTAATAAAATTATCTACATTAGCTAATTCTAATAATGGAGTGGTATGTAAAAAATTAATTGCATTAGTCGCAGATGAATCAGCCTTACCTGTAATATTGACTGCTATTTTTTTACTATTTAAATTATTAATATTAACTACAACATCGCTTAAATTAACATTTTTTATATTAGCATTATTGGCCATTATAGATAAATTGTAAGGGGTGAAAGTTAATTTAGCGGCAAAATTTTCTACTGCTGGCCAGTCGGGGCTAAATTTTAATTTTGCATTATCAATTGTTGCTTGGGCATAAAATTTACCCTTACCATTTTTAAAAGGAAAGTCAGCTAATTTACCATTTAAATGCACAAAAGCTTTAATATTATCACCTTGTACTAAAGCATTTTTTAACCAGCTTTCAAGTGGTGCGGACATCAAGCCGAAGGGTAAGTATTTTTTTACAGTTGCTATATTATCAGGCTCTAAATGTAACTTTAAATCTACAAAGCCATCTAAAGTTGTCTTGGCTTGTAAAGTAAGCGGTATATTACCCATTTTAAGAGCAGCTTTTTCTAATGACCATTCTTTAATACTGGTATCGAAGTTAAGAACATAGGCAGAGTTAGCATGTAAGTTTATTGGCGTGTCTTTAATATAATTAGCGTATAAGTTTATGCCTTGTTTAGCATCAATAGTTATTTGTGCAGCAGACTTGCTAAAGAAAAGATTATTAAAACCTATGCCAACCATTTTTTGTTGTTGTGGAAAATTAAATGTTGATACCTCAAATGCTATTTTTTCTAACGTATTATTTTTTAAATTAAAATTAGCATTGATATCATTTAAGGTTAGTTTTTTAATGTTGTTAATTATGTTTTTTGGGATATTTAAATTTTGTAAAGTAAAATCAAATATAGGTCTAATTGTATTAATGTCTAGAAGTTTAACTTGCAAATAAACTTTTTGCGCATTAATAAGGCTTAATATAATTGGGTATTTATTAACAGGTGATTTGTCTGTTGACATAACATAGGTTGATATTTCACCATTAGTTGGTTGGTTCCAATTGTTTATACTGAATTGTCCATAGTGTTGCAGGATAAGTTGTTCTTTATTATCAATTAAAATTTTACTTATGCCAGAAAAGCTCCAACCATCATTAAAATTAGATTGTATTTGTTGTAAATTTAACTGCATATTTTCATGCAAAGCAGAATTAATATTAATGTTGGATATATTTATTGTACGCCAATTTTTTTTAATTAAATGTTTAGCCAAAAACTTAGTATCAAACTGAATTTCTCTTTTTTGTTTTAAAATAATATTTACATCGGTAATAGTGGCTTGCTCGCCATATCTTGCATTAATTAACCAAGGAGATAGTTTTTTAAAGTCAAAGTGAATTTTTTTAGCATCTAATTTTATATATTTATTTTCTAAAATAAACGCATTTATAGTTACATCAAATCCTAACCAAGATTGGTTAATGTCAATAGTTTCAAAATTAATAGTAGAATTAGTGGTGGTTTCTATCAAAGAAATAAAGTGTGCAGGGGAATGTTCAATCCAAGTAATTACAGACCTAACAGCTACTATATACAGTATAAATATAGTAATTAATAATAACAGTACTTGATATAAACGGCGTAGCATTAGGAGCTATCTACTAAAATATCAAACTGCCTAATTAAGTAGTTACCATTAGCTTGTAAATTGATTTTTTTATTTAGAAAATTGTGGTCTTTTTTATTTAAAAAAGCAATAATTTCTTCAGAAGCTATAACAGTATAACTGCTGGTGGGAAATTGATTTGTCATGTTATTTATCTCCCTAAAAATGTTTAAGACAATAGTTTCTATATTTTTAACAGTTCCTTTTGAGTCGCAAACTTTGCAAGGCATACATAAAGTTTCATCTAAACTTAAGCCTACTTTCTGCCTTGTCATCTCTATTAGACCTAGCTCAGATATTTTACTTACAGTAGTTTTGTTTTTATCTTTAGTTAAGGCTTTTTTTAAAGCTAAATATATTTTATTGTTATGTTCAGGATGAACCATATTAATTAAATCAATAATAATAATACCAGCAATATTTCTTAATTTAAGTTGTTTAGCTATTTCTATAACAGCTTCTAAATTAGTTTTATATATAGTTTTTTCTAAATTTTTAGAGCCTATAAAACTACCCGTATTTATATCAATAGTTGTCATAGCTTCTGTTTTATCAAAAACTAAGTAACCACCAATGTTTAAATTAACTGTTCTTTTAAGGGCTTGGTTAATACTATTTTCAATATTAAATAAATCAAAAATTGGTTTTTGTTGATTGTAAAGTTTTAGTTTATCATCAATATTAGAGTAATATAATTTAGCAAATTCCTGCATTTTTGCTAAAGCATTAGCACAATCAATCTTAATTGCTACAACATCATTAAAGCAATAATCTCTTAATACTTTTAAAAACAACGGCAGTTCTGTATAAATTAAAGCTGGTTTTTTTAAAGTTTTAATAAGGTTATTAATATTTAACCATTGTTGTTCTAAGTACATTATATCACTACTTAATGCTTCTAAATTAATACCGTCAGCCTCGGTTCTAATAATAAAACCATTATTAATATTTTGTGTTCTTAACATTGATTTAACTAAGGTCTTTAATCTTTGTCGTTCTTTATTACCATTTATTTTTTGTGAAACCATTACTAACTTTTCATCAGGTAACAACACTAATAACCTTGAAGTTAAGGCTATAGACATGGTCAATTTAGCCCCTTTAGAATTGAGAGGGTTTTTGAGTATTTGTACAATAATTTTTTGCCCAGCTCGTAGTGACTGGCTTATATCTGCAACACTTAAAAATGCTTTTTTATCTAAGCCTATGTCTACAAAAACACTTTGCATACCAGGTAAAACTCTGACAACTACCCCTAAATAGATATTACCAACTAAGCTTTTTTTAGCGTGCCTCTCTATCCAAATTTCTTGTAAAAGATTATCTTTAACCCAAGCAACTCTAGTTTCTATGGCATTTACATTTATTAGAACCTTGTCTGAATTACACATATTTAATTAGAGAAATATTTATAAATCATCTTCAGATTTAACTATATTACGACCACTATTTTTTGCTAAATATAACGCCTTATCAGCTCGATCAATAAAATCATCTATAGTTTCTAATTCTCCCTTATAGGTAGATACTCCAAAAGAAGCCGTTATTTGCCCTATGCGTTTGGTAGAGCCTTTAAGTTGTAGCTTAGCTGTTTGAATATTCTGCCTTACTTCATCAGCTCTTTGTATGACTGAGTTTTTGTCAGAATCTGTAACAAGTATGGCAAATTCTTCGCCTCCATAACGAAAAACACTTTCATTTTGTTGTTTTTGTTTTTTAATAATATTAGTAAAATACCTTAAAACACTATCTCCTACTAAATGCCCAAAATTATCATTAATACGTTTAAAGAAATCAATATCCGTCATTATTAATGATAAATTTTGTGGGTTGTCTTTACTATTTTCAGTAAATTCAATCATAGCATGATTAAAAGCTTTTCTATTACCAACTTGGGTTAATTCATCAGTCATTATTTCGACCTTTGCCTCTACTAACTGTTTTCTTAATTGACTAATTTCAGACTGTGAATCATAAAGGTCTTCATAAAAGTTAGTGGTTGCACTTTGCATTGAATTGGCAGTATTTACAATAGTTTGAGTAAGATCTTTTAATTCATTTTTAGTTAAAGTATTTTTTGCAAGAGTAGTGGTAACTTGAGAAAGTTCAGCGGTTTGCTCCGATAGTTGTTCACTCCAGGTATCCATTTTTTGGATTATAGAGTTAATTAAGCGTTTTAAAGAAAGGTCAAACATATTGTCAGCATCTTCTTCATCTGTAAGGAATTCTTCATACAGTCGTTTACCTAATCGGTCGTCATAACCAAAAGGGCCGCTTAAAGCATCATCCATTGCGTGACTAAATTTTTTATTATCTCTTTTAATATAACAATACCAAATATAGTAATTTAATGGGATAGGAGAAATAGACTTTTCTTTAAAAATTTCAGATAATTGATTAAAAATTTGTTTAGCTATTTCAGGCGTATCTTTAAGATCAACTAACATTTTAGCCCTCTATTTATAATTAAATAATATTTAATTATTTTACACCGTTTTATAAAAAACTATTAAACTCTTTTACTATTGAATAGTTACTTATTGTATAGTTAGTTATATTTTCTGAATCCTCGAATAGAGAATTGGGATGTTTTTTTAATAAAAAAGGAATTTACTTTAATGATAAACACTAAGCAAATAAGCTCCCTTGTTGAAGCCATTAGTAATGTTATACCTGAAGAGCTTGGTATCTTACCAGATAATGCTAAAAAAAACTTTAAAGCGACCTTAAGTAGTATGTTTATGAAGATGGACTTAGTGAGCCGAGAAGAATTTGATATTCAAACTAATGTTTTAGCAAAAACCAGAAAGAAATTAGAAGTATTAGAGCAGCAAGTTAGTGAGCTAGAATTAACACTAACAAAAAAATAAAAAAGTAAAAATTAATGTCAAGTTACGCTTCAATTTTAACTAGAGCTTTTGTGGGGATAGACGCCCCACAAGTTCAAGTAGAAATTCATATTACTAATGGTTTACCACAATTATCTATGGTTGGCTTGCCAGAAGCTGCGGTAAAAGAAAGTAGAGATAGAGTGAGATCTGCCATTTTATCTAGTGGTTTTGAGTTGCCTCCTAAACGTATTACACTTAATCTCGCCCCCGGTGATTTACCTAAACAAGGTAGTAGGTACGATTTACCAATTGCCCTTGCTATTTTATTTGCTACAGGGCAAATTGATTTACCTAGTAATATTGGTGATTATGAGTTTTATGGTGAACTATCTTTAAATGGAGAGATTAAACCAGTAATGGGTATGTTGCCATCTTTATTGGCAGTGCAACAGCATAATAAAAAAGCTATTATTGCCTATGATAACCTTGATGAAGCTAGCCTTGTTAAAGATACTACTATTTTTGGGGCAAAGCATTTATTAGATATAGTTAGTTTTTTACAAAATAATGAATCCTTGCCTACTCCTAATCCAATTTCTAAAAACTCCATTAAATACGATGAAGATATTGCCGATGTACAAGGGCAAGAACAAGCAAAAAGATTATTAGAAATTTGTGCATCAGGGGGACATTCTTTGCTAATGGTGGGTGAGCCTGGTTCTGGTAAAAGCATGTTAGCAACTCGTTTACTTACGTTACTGCCAGAGTTATCAGCACAACAAGCTATTGAGACAGCAGTAATTAAATCTATTGCTGGGCAAGCAATAAATACTAAAACATTTCTGCAAAGAACTCTAGTAGCTCCGCATCATACAATTACCTCAGCGGCTTTAATTGGCGGTGGCTCTAGTAGTGTGTTAAAGCCAGGGGCAATAAGTTTAGCTCATAATTCAATATTATTTTTAGATGAATTGCCAGAGTTTAGGCGTGATGTTCTTGAAGCTCTAAGAGAGCCTTTAGAGTCCAAAAAGGTTTATATATCAAGGGTGAACTCTCATGCAACCTATCCAGCTAATGTGCAGTTGATAGCAGCATGCAACCCATCTCCTAGTGGTTTTTTTGCCGACGATCACCTAGGAAGATGCAAAGATACACCAGAAAAAATTGCTCAATATATGCAAAAAATATCAGGGCCTTTATTAGATAGAATTGACTGCCATATTGAAATAAAACCTGTTTCATTTGCACAGTTACAAGCATCGAATAAGCCATCTGCTGAAACGTCTGCGATTATTCGCCAAAGAGTTATTAAAGTTCGTGGCATACAATTACAACGCCAAGGTAAGCTTAATACCGATTTAAAAGCAAAAGAATTGGATAAGTTAATTACTTTAGATGAGCTATCAATAAAACTATTAGAAAATGCAGTTAATAAACTTGGTTTGTCAGCCAGAGGCTATCATCGTATTTTAAAAACGGCACTTACTATAGCCGACATGAATGCAGAAAATTTAACAGTTATTCACATAGCAGAAGCACTTTCATATCGTAACTTAAGTAATAAGTTTTAATGGGTTTTGAATCTATTTTTATAACAGCATTAATTGTTGGAGTGCTTGGCGGGGTGCATTGTTTGGCAATGTGTGGGGCTGTTGCAGGCTCACTTACCTTTAGTTTAAAGCCTGAGGTACAAGTTAGCTATATAAGACAAGTTCCATATCAATTAGCCTATAATTTTGGCAGGATTACTAGCTATGTAGCAATAGGGGTATTATTTGGCTGGTTAGGTAGCTCTTTAATTAATATAGCCCATTTTTTACCAGTACAACAGACTTTACAAGTGTTTGCAGGTTTATTTATGATTGCTTTAGGCTTATATATTGGCACTTGGTGGAGTGGCATAGTCATAATAGAAAAAGCAGGTGGTAAAATTTGGAAACTATTAAAACCTATTTCTACAAAAATAATGGTTGTAAGAACTATTCCACAAGCTTGGTTATATGGTTTAGTTTGGGGGTGGTTGCCTTGTGGCTTAGTGTATAGCATGCTTATTATGGCATTATCAGCAGGCTCTGCACTTAATGGTGGTTTGGTAATGTTGGCTTTTGGGTTAGGTACTATACCTAACTTAATGCTAATGGGCTCTTTTGCTTTTTTCTTTACCCGTTTATCGCGTAACTTAACAGTTAGAAGAGTAGCAGGAGTTTCAATTATTGTAATGGGTTTATGGCAACTATGGCTTGCCTATTCAATTAGCATTTAAGGGGCACCTTAAAGCCTATTGTAAAATTAATACCATTTTCAAAAATAAAAGATATAAATATGGTAAGATAATAATTTTTT
>CAZJWQ010000040.1:0-9483 GCA_964549645.1 uncultured Piscirickettsiaceae bacterium
CTATGCCTGAAGATAGTAAATGGGATTCGCACCCAAAGGTTATGTTACCTATTGAGGGGAATGGTTTTGCAAAATGCCCTTACTGTGGAACAGAATACATATTAACAGACTTTGACCCAAATAGACCTATGCATCATTAGAGCAATTCTTGTACTAACAATAAAAAACCCACTTTTTAGTGGGTTTTTTATTGTTAGTGAGTAGATGTTTATTTACGAAGAATAATACATATCAAACTCAATAGGATGTGTTGTTGCACGCAAGCGAGTAACTTCTTCCATTTTAAGGTTTATGTAAGAATCAATAGCTTCGTCAGAGAACACCCCGCCCATTTTTAAGAACTCACGATCATTAGATAAAGCATCTAATGCTTCTTCTAAAGATGCGCACACTGTATTGTAGGTTGCTTCTTCTTCAGGAGGAAGGTCGTATAAATCTTTTTCAGCAGGCTCACCTGGGTCAATTTTATTAATTATACCGTCAAGCCCTGCCATTAAAGATGCTGCAAATGCTAGGTATGGATTAGCAATTGCATCTGGGTAACGTAGCTCAACACGGCGTGAACGTTCTGATGGCGCATAAGGGATGCGAATTGATGCTGAACGGTTTTTACCAGAATAAGCAACTAATACCGGGGCCTCAAAACCTGGTACTAGTCTTTTATAAGAGTTTGTGCCAGGGTTGGTAAATGCATTTAAAGCACGGGTATGTTTCATTAAGCCACCAATATACCAAAGAGCTTCTTGTGAAAGACCTGAATAAACATCACCTGCAAAAATATTTTTACCATCTTTAGATAAAGATTGGTTTATGTGCATACCTGAGCCGTTATCACCAACAATTGGTTTTGGCATAAAGGTTGCGGTTTTGCCAAGTGCATGGCAAGTATTGTGTACCGCATATTTTAAAATTTGTACTTCATCAGCTTTTGCGGTTAGTGAATTACCTGCAACCGCTAATTCACATTGCCCACCAGCAGCTACTTCGTGGTGATGTGCTTCTAATGTTAAACCCATAGCTTCTGCCATTGCACAAATATCGGCACGCAATTCGTGTAGTTGATCAACTGGTGGTACAGGGAAATAACCACCTTTTACTTTAGGTCTATGCCCTACATTGCCGCCATCAACTTCTCTGGTTGATTCCCATGCTGACTCTCCAGAATGCATTTTAACAAAAGAGCCAGACATGTCTGAACCCCAGGTAACATCATCAAATACAAAAAACTCTGGCTCTGGGCCAAAAAATGCAATATCAGCTATACCTGTAGATTTAAGATAGGCTTCAGCTTTTTTAGCAATACCACGAGGATCTTTTTCATAAGATTCCATGGTTGCTGGTGAAACAACCATCATGCGTATAATTATAGTAGGGTCGTTAGTAAAAGGATCTAAAACAAAACCATCTTCTTGTGGTATTAATAGCATATCAGAGTCATTAATGCCTTTCCAGCCTTCTATTGATGAGCCATCAAAGGTTTCACCATCGGCAAAAAAGTCTTCATCAATTGATGATGCTGGAATTGTTACGTGCTGTTCTTTACCGTGAGTGTCTGTAAAACGCAGGTCAGCCCACTTTACGTCATTTTCTTTTATTAAGTCAAATATGGCTTGAGACATGTATGTAGTTCCTTTTAATTATAAAATTAGTTTACGGTTGTTAAAAATAATCTTATTGATAATAGCTTGATTTGTGCCAAAAATCCAATAGTTTTTGTATTAAAAGTTAATCTATTGATTTAAAAAGGAAAAATACTTTCTATGATTGATTTTGTTTAAGTTATATGGATGTATATAGTGTAATGTTTTGACCCAAAAAGGTTAATATTGGTAATCTTTTGGTGCAAGTTAATAAAGTGTAGTAAAGCTGTAATATTTGCTGGTAAATATGTAACGCAATTGTAATATTATGGTTGTATAGTTTGCAAGAGTTCAATTTTAGGTTATGTAAGCATATGCAAGAAACAACCACAACAGCAAAAAGTCAAAAAGTTTTAGATAAAGCCTTGAATGATAAAAATATCAAACGTCGCATGAAACGCAGAAATATAGTTGACAGTAGCTGGAAGGCTATGTTCTCTATTGGTGGGATTGGCATTATTTCTGCAGTAATGCTGATTATGTTTTTTTTAATTTATGTAGTTGTGCCTATTTTCTTTTCTGCTAAAGTTGAATTAAAGTCAGAATATCCTATCCCTGGTAATGCTTCTTCTCCTACCCTTTTTTATAGTTTAGATGAATACAAAGCAACTGCCATAAGAGTAGATAAAGACGGTGTAATTAATCATTTTGATTTATCTACAGGTGCTATTTTTTCTACAACCCCATTAAATTTATTTGGCCAGCAAATAGTTAGTCATACCGATGTGTCAGACATTGATAGAATAATAGCTTTTGGATTATCTGGCGGGGGTGCAATAATTGTTGAGTTCGATTATAAGGTAAGTTTTCCTGACGGAGTTAGAAAAATAGATGTGGATATTAGCCATCCATTTGGTGAGCAAATAATTAATTTGGCTGGTGGTGCTATTGAGAAAATAGCAGTTAGGACTACTAGTTTAGATGTGGTTTTTGCAACTAAAGCAAAAAATGAAAGTTTTATTGTAGTTAATAAATTTGCCAAAACAACATCGTTATTCTCAGATGAGATTAGTTTAGAACAAGCAGGTAATGCACAAATTAATTATTTTGGTAATTTAAAAGCTATTTTGTTAGGTGGTAACGCTAGGGATTTGTACCTTATTAAGCCTTCAGGAGAAACCCGATACTATGACATATCAAATCTTAATGAAATACGATTAAGGCAAATAGTGTCTTTAACAGATGTATCTAAAGGTGAAAAGATTAGTTATGTGCGTTTTTTATTAGGCTCTTTCTCTTTGATGGTTGGTACTGACCAAGGGAGAATTATTCAGTGGTTTCCAGTGCGTGGTGATGATAATTTATTTAGGCTACAAAATATAAGGGAGTTTGACCTAAGAGGTTCTCCTGAAATAACTAAAATAAATATTGAGCATGCTAGAAGAGGTTTCTTCACTATGGATAATGAAAATCAGTTGAACATTTTCCATTCTACAGCTCAACGACACTTGGCTAGTTTTGATTTAGATTCTAAAGGTGTAGTTTTTGAGGTTGCTCCACGAGCTAATGCAGTATTAATTGAGCAAGAAAACGGTAAGGTTGTGGTATTAAGTATAGATAATAGCCACCCAGATGTTTCGGTTTCTAGTTTATGGAGTAAGGTTTGGTACGAAGGTTATTCAGAGCCAAGATTCGTTTGGCAATCATCGGCAGCTGTTGCAGATCATGAGCCTAAAATGTCAATGGTGCCTTTAACTTTTGGTACTATTAAAGCAGCTTTTTATGCCATGTTATTTGCTATTCCTATTGCAGTTTTAGCTGCTCTTTACACTGCATTTTTTATGGACAAAAAATCAAGAGCCTTAATAAAACCATCTATTGAGCTAATTGAAGCTTTTCCAACCGTTATTTTAGGGTTTTTAGCAGGCTTATGGCTTGCCCCACTTATGGAAGCTAATTTAGCAGGATTTTTTGCCCTGTTTTTAATAGTCCCGCTTGGTATTTTATTAGTAGGTTTTTTGTTTTATAAACTCCCCGATCGCATTAGTTTACTTTTACCCGTGGGCTCAAGATCTTTATTTATGATACCGATAGTATTATTTTTAGGTTGGTTAGCTCTATCTTTAGACAATACACTAGAAGATATGTTTTTTAATGGTGATATGAGGCACTGGCTAACCTTTTCAGCAGGCATTGACTTTGACCAAAGAAATGCGTTAGTTATAGGGTTTGCTATGGGCTTTATGATAATACCAACAATATTTTCGGTGGCAGAAGATGCTATTTATAATGTACCTACTTATTTAGTAAATGGTTCACTTGCATTAGGTGCTAGTGGTTGGCAAACTGTGGTTGGTGTGGTCTTACCAACCGCTAGCCCTGGTGTATTTTCGGCAATAATGTTAGGTTTTGGGCGAGGGGTTGGTGAAACAATGATAGTCTTAATGGCATCTGGTAATACGCCTTTGATGGATGTTAATATTTTTGAAGGCATGCGTACATTAGCGGCTAATTTAGCGGTTGAAATGTCAGAAACTGCAGTAGGTAGTACCCACTATAGGGTGTTGTTTTTATCTGGGTTATTGTTATTTATTTTCACTTTTATATTTAATACTCTTGCAGAAATTGTTCGTGAGCGTATGCGTAAAAAATACGGTTCACTTTAGGGGTCAAAATTATGAAAGAATGGTTTAAAAAAGGTGAACATTGGATTTGGTTTAGTGCTTCTGCGGTAAGTATTAGTGTTGTGTTGGTTATTGGCTTAATTTTAATGATTTCTTATAGAGGGTTAGTGCATTTTTGGCCGTCACCGGTTTATACATTTGATGTAAATAATAATGGGCAAATTGAAACTATTGTTGGAGAAGTACACCGTCAAACAGTAAAAGAAATTGTTATTAAGACAGAAGATGGGCAGTTAATTAGAAAAGAAACGCCACGTTATCTTATGAAAATAGGTAATAGAGATATTCATGGTATAGACTTTCGTTGGGTAGATGCCGTTGACATTGTAAACCAACAAAAACAAATTGCTAGCAATGTAGTGGTAATTGAACGCTATAGGTGGGGTAACGTGTATGGATATTTTGATACACTAACCCATGATGGGAAAACGCTAAAAATTGATGACTCTAATATGGACTTGGTTAATAAATTATTAGGCAGTTCTAATAAAATACATTATGACATTAGCTATATTGAAAAAATAACTCTTGGCACTATTAGCCACAAACTAGCAAAGATGCGTCTTGAGCAAAGGAAGCTTGAATTTGACGGTGGCTTTACAGAAAAAATTGCAAATGAATTTATCTTAGAAAGAGCAAGGCTAGAAGAGCAGTTTGTAAAAGGCCAGAAAGAGCTAGCAGTTTTAAGAAAGCAAAAAAGTGATTTAGGGGAAATAACCCTAACAATTGCCGATGGCAGAAGTATCCATGTTCCAATAAAAAATATTGTAGAGTTTTGGCAGCCTAATGAAATGTCTCTTTTGGCAGAAACAGGGTTTTTCTTTAGATCTATAGGTGGCTTTTTAAGTGAACACCCACGTGAAGCAAATACCGAGGGTGGTGTATTCCCTGCTATAGTAGGTACTATAACTATGGTTATGCTAATGGCAATATTTGTTCTGCCAATGGGCGTTATAGCCGCTATATATATGTCTGAGTATGCACGTGAAGGGCTTATGTTAAGGATAGCTAGAATATCTATAAATAATTTAGCAGGGGTGCCATCTATTGTTTTTGGTATTTTTGGGTTAGGTTTCTTTGTTTATATACTCGGCGGCTCGATCGATCAAGTATTCTTTGAGCACTCTCTACCCACGCCCACTTTTGGAACACCCGCATTATTATGGGCATCATTAACTATAGCATTATTAACCTTACCCTTGGTTATAGTTTCTACTCAAGAAGGGCTGTCTAGGGTGCCAATTGCCTTAAGAGAAGGTAGTTTATCTTTAGGGGCAACTAAGTCAGAAACAATTATGAAAGTTGTTTTGCCTATGTCTATGCCAGCAATAATGACTGGTTTAATTTTAGCAGTAGCTCGTGCAGCAGGAGAGGTTGCACCATTAATGCTAGTAGGGGTGGTAAAGTTAGCCCCCGCCTTGCCAGTAGACTTTAACGCACCGTTTATTCATTTAGATAGGCAATTTATGCATTTAGGTTTTCATATTTTTGATGTAGGCTTTCAAAGCCCAAATGTAGAAGCTGTACAGCCTTTAGTCTATGCAACATCTTTACTATTAATAACAATTATATTATCTTTAAATTTAGGGGCTATTATTATTCGTAATAGACTAAGAGAAAAATATAAATCTTTGAGCCATTAACTACTCTTGAGAACGAAATTATGACCAAACCCGAAAAATTAAAATTATCAAAAGAAACCATCATTATGCAAGTAAAAGATTGGAGTCTTTACTATGGCAAAAAACAAGCATTAAATTCTGTAACTATGGATATAGCCAAAAATAAAGTAACTGCATTTATAGGGCCATCAGGTTGTGGTAAATCTACCTTATTACGTTGTTTTAATCGCATGAATGACTTAATTGATATTGTAAGTGTTGAAGGTGAAATGCTCTTAGATGGTGAAGACATTTATGCTAAAGATATGAATGTAGCCGTGCTTAGAAGAAAAGTAGGCATGGTATTCCAAAAGCCTAACCCATTTCCAAAATCAATTTACGAAAACGTTTGTTATGGCTTAAGATTACAAGGTGTTAATGATAAAAACACCCTTTCCCAGACTGTTGAGAGGGCATTAAAAAGTGCTAGTCTTTGGGAAGAAGTAAAAGACAGGTTAGAAGAAAATGCCCTTAGCTTATCAGGTGGACAACAACAACGGTTATGTATTGCCAGAGCCATAGCAATTAAGCCAGAAGTTTTATTGCTAGATGAACCAACTTCGGCATTAGACCCTATTTCTACCCTCGCTATTGAAGAGCTTATTTTTGAGCTAAAAAAAGAATTTACTATTTTAATAGTAACCCATAATATGCAACAAGCCGCGCGAGTATCAGACTACACAGCTTTTATGTACCTTGGTGACTTAATAGAATATACAGATACTAATAGTTTATTTACCACCCCAAAACTAAAACAAACAGAAGATTATATTTCAGGGCGTTACGGTTAAATAATATCTAAATAACAGTTTTTTAAAGGAGGCTAAAATGGATAAGCAAGAATTTAGTTCGCACATATCTAATAGAATGAATAATAGGCTAGAAGAAGTCTTTAATAATGTTTTAGAAATGGGTGGTTTGGTAGAAAGTCAATTAGATAATGCTTTAACAGCCCTAACTAATAAAGATAAAAACAGAGCTGATGAAGTAATTATTTTAGATAAAACAGTTAATAATGCTGAATTTGAAATTGAAAGATTGTGTGCTAGTATATTGGCACGCCAACAACCAACAGCATCTGATTTAAGGCTCACTATTGTATCTATTCGTATAGCAATTGATCTTGAGCGAATTGGCGATGAGATTGTTAAAATAGCTAAAATGGTTAAGTTTTTTATTAAAAAAGATCAACAAGATTTTGATGAAATAGCAGGTTATACACAAGTGTTAGATATGTCGCACAGGTCTTTAAGAATATTACAAGTATCTTTAGACTGTTTTGCAAGGCTTACAGTAAATGACGCTTTATCAGTGATAGATGAAGAAGCAAAAATTGATGATATTTATCTAGATGCTTATAAAGATATTATTGAAGGCTTAAAAAAATCTCCAGAACAAGCTGATTATATTGTGCAAATGTTATTATCTGCGAAAGCTCTTGAAAGAATCGCTGATCATATTAAAAGTGTTATTGAAAATATAATATATTTAATAAATGGCAAAGATATAAGAATTATGAATAAATCATCGATGACAAAATTGATTAATAAAATGGAAAAACGAGAACAAGAGTAATTAAAATTATGCCTAAGCATTTAGTATTAATTGTAGAAGATGAAGCAGCCATTAGAGACATGCTAAGCTTTACTTTATCTAGTGCCAATTTTGAAGTAATTGTTGCAGAAAATGCAGAAAAAGCCTTAGGTATTGCCAATAAAAATAAATTATCTCTTATTATAGTTGATTGGATGCTACCAGGTATTAACGGTGTTTCCTTTATTAAAAGAATAAGAAAACAAGATGGGCTTGCCTTAATACCAATAATCATGCTCACTGCTAAAGGTGAAGAAGCAGACCAAGTAACTGGGTTTGATGCGGGTGCAGATGACTATGTTGTGA
Source organism: uncultured Piscirickettsiaceae bacterium (assembly GCA_964549645.1). GTDB lineage: Bacteria > Pseudomonadota > Gammaproteobacteria > Thiomicrospirales > Thiomicrospiraceae > Hydrogenovibrio. The sequence goes on from CAZJWQ010000040.1 coordinate 7,825, forward strand.
AACCTTTTTCTCCTAAGGCATTGGTGGCAAGGTGTAAAGCTTTATTAAGAAGGTCTAAACCAGAAGAACTCTCTTCTAACATAATAACCACAAGTAACTTAGTATTAGATTTAGATAGTTATCGTTTTGTAGCCAAAGGTACAGAAATTAAACTTGGGCCAACTGAATTTAAACTAATGAAATTTTTTATGGTACACCCAAACAAAGTATACTCAAGAGGGCAATTGCTTGATTATGTTTGGGGGGTAAATGTAGTGGTTGAAGAAAGAACGGTTGATGTACATATTAGACGCTTAAGAAAGTTACTCGAGCAGGTTGATGTTGCCGATACAGTGCAGACTGTACGTGGAGCAGGCTATAGGTTTTCTGATTAATGCCTCTTAGCATTGCAAAAGAATTAACTTGGATATCTTTAATTTTTGCAGCGACTGTATTTGTTACCTGGCTTTTTGGTATAGTCCATTTAGCAGTGTTTATTTTTTTAGTTATTTACATTGTACGTAATCTATTAAGTGCATATAAATTTGCAACTTACCTAGATAATAATATAGATAATAATAAACCTATAACAAACCTTCCTAGTTCGGGGTGCTGGGGTGAGTTGGCTAGTAGTGTTGTTAGCAAAAACCGTTCTTTAGAAAATAAAATTAACCAACAAATCTATATTACCGCACAGTTAAAATCAGCATTAATGGGTTTAGATGATAGTATTATTTCATTAGACTCTAATCATAAAATAGAATGGTTTAATAGGGCCGCTCGTTATAAGATTAAATTAAAAACCAAAGATATTGGCAATAAAATAGAATTATTAGTTAGGCTGCCAAGGTTTATTACTTATCTTAAAAAAGGTAATTATGCAGAGCCACTTATCTTATCAATATTACAAGGTATTCCTAGAACGGTAAGTATTTTAGTGGTAAGTTATTATAAAGATCATAAGCTAATTATAATCAAAGATATTCATCAACTTTATAATATTGCACAAATTCGTAAAGATTTTATAGCTAATGCCTCACATGAATTAAGAACACCTTTAACCGTTATAAACGGTTATTTAGAAATGATGATAGATTCAGATATTAATACAGGCATATGGCACAAACCCTTAGAGCAAATGCAGAACCAATCGCAAAGAATGCAATTAATAATAACCGATTTATTAACCCTGTCATCCTTAGAAACAGAAAATATAATTGCAGAGTTAAGTGTAGTTGATGTACCTGAAATATTAAAGATGCAGCAAGAAACTAGTCAACAAATGTTAGCAAAAAACCAGCAAATTACTTTTAACATAGATGATAGTTTAAAAATGCGTGGTTACATAACTCCTCTAACCAGTATTTTTGCTAATTTGATCGCTAATGCCATCGGTTATTCTCCAAAGGGTGGAGATATTCAAGTGCGATGGTACACTAATAACAACAAAATTATCTTTGAAGTAGAAGATCAAGGTGTAGGTATAGCACAAGAAAACTTAGCACGTATTACGGAAAGATTTTATAGGGTAGATGCAGCAAGATCAAGAGGTCATGGGGGTACAGGGTTAGGTTTAGCAATAACCAAATATGCTTTAGAAAAACATAATGCCAAACTAATAGTAGAAAGTAAATTTGGCATAGGCTCCAAATTTACTTGTGAGTTTCCTATTACCCTAAT
>CAZJWQ010000041.1:0-9137 GCA_964549645.1 uncultured Piscirickettsiaceae bacterium
AAATAGTTATGGTGGCATTTGTTCAATTTCAGATACTCAAACCGTTGTTCATTAAGAAATATTTAAACAACTAACGTTTGAGTTCACCTGCATTTTGGAGCCTAGCGGAAACAATGTCAAGTGCAACGACTTATTATACATTCTTCACCTTGTAAATCTATAAAATCATAGCTTGGTTTGGCGGTAAAAAGATCTCCTTTAATACTTGAAAGCTTATCCACCGATGCTTTTATGGCTAATTCAGATTGGTCAATACCAATCCATTTTCTACTTAGCTCATGAGCAGATTTTAAAGTTGTTCCAGAGCCACAAAAACAATCTAAGACAACACTCCCCACGTTTGATGATGTTTTGATAATTAAGTCGAGAATTTTTTGATTTTTCTCAGTTGGGTATGTTGGGTATTGAGGATCTTTATATTCCCATATATCCTGCAATCTTTTCCCCTCCTTTTCATCTGCAAAAATAATTTTTCTAGGGTTTCCTGTTTTCGACCATTCAATTAAACCATCTTTATCCCATTGCTCTAAAGTTTCTACATTTGTTCGCCAATGCCGTCCTTCTGGTGGCATCAATCCTTTAAATGGCATGTTTGATTTTCCGTTTGTTGTTTCCCCTGGTGCATGAATCGGAACTGTTGTATACCGTCTCCCATTTTTGCTTTTCTTAAACAATTTTTCTATATCTTTTTCTGTATACTTTTCTTTTGGTTCATTCCAGATTGGCTTATTTCCTTTTGAATAAAACAAAATTAAATCTTTTATATTTCCATAACCTATTCTTTTAAAGTTTTTAGGATTACATTTAATACGAGCTATATCATTTCTAAAGTTTTCAATTCCAAAAACCTCATCCATCATTACTTTTACATAATGCCCTATTTTGTAATCAATATGTAAATATATCGACCCATTATCAGACAATAATTCTTTTATGAGTAATAATCTTTCTCTAAGGAAATCAATAAATTCAACCCCCATCAGTTTATCTGAATACGCAACATTACCATTTCTTGAATTGCTTATTGTTGATGCCCTTCCATTTGTGATAGTAAAATTGCTATTCGTTGCAAATGGCGGGTCTATGTAACATAAATCAATCTTGCCTTTGATGTTATCATTATTTAAAAGATATTTAAGCCCTTCTAAATTATCTCCTTTTATCAATAAGTTCGTCATAATTACCTTTAAATCTGGTACAAAAAGTCTCTTAAAACTAATGCACTCATAATATTATAACCAGTTAACTCTTCTGTTATGTTTCTATGCATTTTATTTTTTCCATCAATGTATAAAACACCATCTAAGATAGCTATTGTTTCTGCATTTACATTAGTTTTCACTGTACTTATTGCATCATTAAATTGTGCATTTTGATGACCTCCGAAGTCTGTAAGAAACTTAGCTTCACCTATAATATACTTACCATTAAAGCGACCTACAAAATCAAGTCCCTTTTCATGTGTATAACCTAAATATTCTTCTGCAAATGACATCATTTTCGCATCCCCTGCATCTAATATTGCGTTATCTTTGTTTGCTAAAAACTTCTCTAGTGAAACTGGTATTACACCCAATACTCCACGATTTAGCCAACGTCTAAATAATGGACCAATTTGTCTATTAGTTTCTTTCGGTTCTGAACATTTTTCATATATTTTATCCAATCCCATTTCGTAAAGTCTGCCACATAACCTATCTACGGTGCTTGGGTTTCTTTCAATGGATTTTTTATCTCTTTTAAGATATGCAACATAAGAATCTTTGATTGGAAACAAATCTAATTTAAGGAGCACCTTTAATAGCTCTGCATTATTTTTCTCATTAAATAGCCTCTCCGCTTGCCCCCATAAATCTTGATCAATATCTCGAATTCCTTCTGGAATTGTAGGGTACACACTAAATAATTTATCTAAGTAATTTCTCTGATTGGCAAAATCAATACTTAATTGTGTCCAATGGTTCATTTTCTCTCCTGTTTTTTATGTATAACTCTAACTTCCTAATTAGGTGACTAAAGTTAAACCTTCCAAAACTGCTGTAAGTTTTTTTCTAACTCAGTTAAAGCTAATTGATACACTTCTTTTTTAAAGTCCACCACATTTTGTACTGGTTGCCAATAATCTACCCAGCACCACTGTTCAAACTCTGGTTTAATATCAAGCTGTAAATTAATATTCGTGTCAGTTACTTCTAAACCCAATAAAAACCATATTTGTTTTTGTCCAATACAAACAGGGATATTGTCTTTACGTACATATTGTGTAGGCAGCCTGTAACTAAGCCAGTTTTTCGTTCTACCAAGCACTCTAACATCTGTGGGGTTTAAACCAACTTCTTCTTTTAATTCTCTAAACGCGGCTTGTTGTGGGGTTTCATGTTCTTGCACTCCGCCTTGTGGAAATTGCCAAGCATCTTGATTTACTCTTTTTGCCCACAACAACTTACCTGCTTTATTTGCCAAAATAATTCCAACATTATGCCTATATCCATCTGCATCAATCACTGTATACTACTCATTAATTTCTTATATAAGGAGACCTTTGCACGAGATTAACTCGTGCAAAGGTCTCATAAGCTATTATTACAGTTTAATAAACTATTTATCAAGTAAAATAACTGTTTTTATAAAGATTAAGAGTTATCTAACTAATGGCATTAGCAATTTTTGACCTAGACAATACTTTAATAGCTGGCGACAGTGATTATCTTTGGGGAGAGTTTTTAGTAAAAAATAATTTTGTTAATGGCAAAGAGTTTGCTAAAACTAATGCCCAGTTTTATCAAGATTATCAAGATGGCTGTTTAGATATTATTGCTTATCAACAATTTGCCTTAGCTCCACTTAGCCAACAAAATATGCAAACTTTAAATGCTTGGCATAAACAATTTATACAAACGTTTATCCAACCAATAATTTTACCCAAAGCACAAGCCTTAGTTAATAAACACCAAGCACAAAATGACCGAGTAATTATTATTACGGCTACCAATACATTTATAACCCAACCAATTGGGGAACTTTATGGCATAACAGAATTATTAGGTACGCAAGGCGAAATAGTTGATGATAGATATACTGGAGAAGTTACCGGAGTACCGACCTTTCAACAAGGTAAAGTAATTAGATTAAACCAATGGTTAATAGAAAATAATGAAACACTAGATGGCAGTTATTTTTATTCTGACTCTCACAATGATTTACCTCTACTAGAAATTGTAACTAACCCTATTGTAGTAGATGGTGATGAAAAACTTTTGCAAGTAGCTAAAAAGAAAAACTGGCAATCTATCAGTTTACGTTAAGTTCTGCCTTAAAAGTAATAGGTAAGTCGTAAGGCAAGTAGGTTATCTTGTTTAAAATTAACAAGGGTATTGTTATTATGCACATTAGCAACGGCTCTAGCTAAAATTTCGGCTTGCCAATTATCTCCAATTCTTCGAGAACCTTCTAATGTCCAAAACTGTGTGCCGTCATCTAAATCAGTAATATTACCTATTAATAATTCTGTGGACTGCGCATCATTAATAGCCAAACGTATCCCCGACATAAAATCATTTTGAAATGGGGTTATTTCTTGCCATTCATCATACATGTATTCGGCAATTATGCCTAAATCTGATCTAGTATTAAAAATACCTACTATTGTATATTCAAGACCTATAACTGCTGCTAAGGTTTGTTTTTTGTTAAAGTTTACATCATGGCTGTCTCGTGCAAGTATTTCTGCCTTAAATAAATAATCTTGGTAAATATATAAGGCTTCTATACCTAGTTGCTTGGTTTGCACATAAACAGGTATTAATTTAACAGTTCCTGCTGCCATAACAGGTTGCATTAAAGGGGTTCTTTGTGTGCCAACAAATGCACTAATTGCTAGATCTAAATCAATAAAAGACTGGCTCCAACGTGCGGCTATATCTATATTCCTTTGTTTATCACTACTTTGAAAAATAGCTAAATTTGTGTCTATATTTGGGTGTATTATTGGGCGAGCATCCTTAGCTAAAAATTTAGCTTGCCTAAAATACGGCAGTACAAACAGGTCTACTATCCCCCAATCTTTTATAAATTTAGCATGTGCCATAGGTTGTCCAAGGCGTGCTTCAGTGTCTAAAAACTCTATATTATCAACTTGGTTAATTACATCTACTAAATTCCTAGATTCTGTTTTACCCCAAAAGACCTTACCAACTCCTAAATGTAACTGCCAATTATCAGCATAACTATTAAGCATAAACTCTCTAATATCAGCATGCGTCCTGCTATTAGATTGTGGGTCGTAACGATAGAATAATTTTATATTTAAGTCTTGCTGATCATTTAAAGCTTTAAATATTTCTGGCTGCATAAAGCCTGAAATATATTGTTGCTGTTGGCTAGCATACTGGGCTTTATCAACAAACACTATTGCTTCTGCACCAAGCTCGCCTTGTATCTCCAATGCTTTTAGTTGGCTTGTAAATAATATAAGTAGACTACATAAAACGCTCAATAATTTTAACAAACTTTTTACCTTAATCTTTGTAGAGCATTTCTATTAAAATCGGCTTGGGTTAAACCTGTATTAAATTGAAAATTTTCATATAGTAGTTTAGTAGATTTACCTGTTTGATGGTTAACCATCTGCATTTTATTAGCTCGCCAAAATTTGCCTAAATGTTGCTGGTAGTCTAAAAAAGTTAAGGTCTTTAATAAGCTATGTTTACGATCATAAAAATCAATTTTTATTGCTTTATACTCTGTGCTATCTAGCCATACGATTTGCTTAGTATAACCACTAAATTTATCTACAGGGAAGCGTTCCATTACCCAACAATTTGCACCATTATTACAAGGTTCTTCTCTTAAAAAGTTATAGGTAAATCGTTCAACTTCTTGTGAACTAAGGTCTTCAAAAGCAAATTCACTGCCCATAAAAGGCCCTGATTTATTTCTTGAACTTATTCTTTTTACTCTTTTTAATGCAGGTAAATACATCCATTGCTGATCGGGTTTATGAATATGGCTAAAAGTTAAAAATGCCGTTCCTCTAATATCTCTAGGAGTATCAAAAATAAATAAACTTTTATCGCCATCGCCAATAACTTCAAGGGATTTCATGCGCATATTTCTTTCACTAGTAAGCCCGTGTCTATTTGTTAAAATCATCTGCATGCTTACTGTAGAATCAACCCAACCATCATCTCTACTAGCCGCTTCTTTGGCTATTTCTAAGCCTCTTTCTGCGGATGTTTGGGCAGATATGTTAGTTGTAGAAAATATAATTATTAAAGTAATAAATGCTATTTTTTTGTTAATTAACGTTAGGTTTCTCATTGATTAGGTTTCTCCTTTTGTTTATTTTTATCCATAATTAATAGTATTGCTGGTAAGAATAAAAAATCTATTATTAGGGCGGCAGCAATGGTTAATGCCATCATAATACCCATTTGTTGGTTTACTAAAAAATTAGACATTGCTAGTACACCAAACCCTACGACCAACACAAAAGCAGTTACCCAAAGGGCATGCCCTACCATACTAAACGCATAGCGAATTGCATCTTCAGTGCTTAAACCCTTTTCTCTTTTTGCCCTTAAGTATTTACTTAAAAAGTGTACTGTATAATCTACCACTACACCTATAGAAATAGCAAATATCATTGATGCTGCTAAACCAAGTGTTCCAAAAGTTAATGCCCAAACACCTGTTGCAACAATTATCGGCGTAAGGTTGGGGATTAAACTTATTAAACCTAACCTAAATGACCTTAAGGCTAAAATTAAAATTGCCGAAATTAAGAGTAGAGCTATAACAGAGCTTACTATCATTTGATCAATATTTCTTTGAGAAATATTTGAAAACATTAAGGTTGTACTAGAACCTAAAGCATGCATATTTTCAGGAGTATTATCAATTAACCATTGCTCGGCTTTAGCATTGAAGCTAAGTATTTCTTCTGTTGATAAATTACCAAGAGTTACCGTAACCTTGGTTGCTGATTTATCCACATTTATTTGATTATTTAAGTCTAACCCAAAAGGTAGTGACATTTCATACAATAATAAAAACTGTGCGGCAAGTTCTCTGTTGTCAGGAATTTTAAACCAACGCTCATCATCTCCATGTAAGTTTTTATTTAAACGTTTCATTATGTCACTTAAAGTTCTTACATGCACTACTTCTGGTTGTGTTTCTAACCAAATTTTAAATTCATTTAATTTATATAAAAATACTGGGTCACTAATACCTTGTGACCTGCTACCATATTGATCTTTTGGTGCTTCTATAGAATAAAAAATGGTATTTATGCCAGTTAAATTTTCTATAATATAATCGGTATCTTCTCTAAATTGCATAGATTCATCAAAATAATTTACAAAATTATCATCTAGCTCTATTTTGGGGATCATTGCAGCTAAAGAGATTATTACAATTAAGGATCCTACAAATAATAATTTATATTTAGCTATTACAAAATTTGCAAGTTTATCCATAAACTGTTTATTATCTGGATTTAAATTTTCTTTTACCTTAACTGGCATGACACTCATAAATGCAGGTAATAAAAACAAAGAAAAGAATAAGGCAAACATAACCCCTATAGCAGTAATATTGCCAAGATCATGAAATGGTGGTGCATCACTAGCATTCATAGCTAAAAAGCCAATTACAGTGGTTATGCTAGTAAGAAAAATAGGTGCGATATTAATTCTAATGCTTTCTTTAATAGCGTCATCTTTTGCCATACCTCTTTTCATTAACACTAGCATGGTAATTAAAAAGTGTACAGAATCCGCTACTGCAAGTGTCATTATAATAGTGGGGGCAACTGCCGATGTAGGCGTTAGGACTATGCCAATAAAACCTGCAACCCCCATGGCGGTAACTATAGAGAAGGTTATTACTAAAAAAGTCCCGATAAGAGCTGAAAGTGATCTAAAGAGAAAAAATAATATAATAAAAATAAATAAATACATTAATGGAATTAAAGTGATCATATCATTCATACTTGCCTCAATAAAAGCAATATTTAACATGGTTATGCCACTTAAATGCACATCAAACTGTGGATATTTTGCTTGAAACTCTACTATTAAGTCTCTAGTAAACTCAACTGTTTCAATTACTTCTGTTTGGCTAATTTGCGGAAAATGGTTAATAACATTAATAGCGGTAACTGTACCTGTTTGATTAACTATAGAGTTTACTAACAATGGTTCTGATAAAGCAATTTCCCTTACTGCTAAAGCCTCAGACTCACTCATATTAGCCGCATCATAGGCCAAATCTATAACGATTAGATCATCATTTTCAGAGAAGGTATGTTGATAATTGGTAATGGAGTCTACCCTATTAGAGAAGGGGATTTGCCAAGCTTGATTAGTTAACCACTCAATTGCAGCTAAATTTTCTGGGGTAAATAGTTCACCATTATTCGGGGTAAGAGCAATAATAATGCTATCTTCTTGACTATAAGTATTTTGTAACTTTTCAAAAGCCATTAACTCTGGGTTTTGGTCACCAAAATATACTCTATAATCTGTATCAAAAGTTAAATTTTTTGCTCCACTGGTTATCAAAATAGTAGCTAAAATAGATATTACAATAACTAACCAACGCCATTTAATTAACCACTGTGAATAAGCTTTTACCATTTTATCTGTACCTAAATTAGCCCTAATCCCCGAGTAGAGATTGGATATATAGTGCTAGCCCTTGTTTGCTAGGCGTTTGCAAAAAATCTTAGCTTAACCCATCGGTTAAGCGGGCATTTTTTGTGGATGCCTAGCGAATAAGGGCTGGTGCTAAATGCCAATTCTCTATTCGGGAATTAGGGAATTAAATGCAAAGTTGCAATATCTTTAATAACAATACCACTTAACATCAAACCAAAAATACCTGGCATGTAACTAGCTGTACCATTAACAACTCTATCTCTAGCACCTGCTATTTCTTCTATTGGCCCTGCAGGTAAGGGTAATTCTGTAGAAAAAACTACTTTAATGCCTTTTTTAATACCTCTTTTTCTTAATCTTTGCCTAAATTGTCTTGCTAGTCCACAAGTATGCGTTTTACTAAAGTCAGCAACAATAATTTTACTACTATCTATACGCCTACCTGCTCCCATGCTAGAAACAACCTTTAAACCTCTGTTATAAGCCACCTCAACCAACTTAACCTTACTGTTCAAACTATCAATAGCATCAACCACACAATCAAAATTATTAGCCAATAATACTGACATATCTTCAGCTTTTAAAAATTCATTAATAATATTAATTTTACAATTAGGATTAATATCTGCTACCCTATTTTTCATTACCTCAACTTTACTCAATCCTAGCGTAGAATTTAGTGCAATTATTTGCCTATTAATATTAGATGCCGAAACTATATCATGATCAACAATAGTTATTTCACCAACCCCCGCACGAGCAAGAGCTTCAATAACAAAACCACCAACCCCACCAACCCCTGCAACTAACACATGGCTTTGTAATAGGTTTTTAATACCTTGGTCTCCAAAAACTAACTGGCTACGTTCAAATAAAGCATTATTCATAAGGGTACCTCTAAAAACCTAAGTGTGATTTATGGAATGTAGAAAATAGTGCATTTTTTACCCAAAAAGGAGGTGAATAGTGTGCTATTGCCCGAATTTTTGGGTGAAAAAGGCCCTGTTTTATGCGTTTCATAAATTGTGCTTAGGTTTTTAGAGGTGCCCATAAGCTAGTTTCTATTTACTAAATAAGTATAATGAATTTTCATACAGGATTTTCTCAACTACTAAATAAGGTTCTTTTTTTAAACTAGCAATTTTGTTAATTAGCAAGTCTATTTGTTCCAATTTCAAGTTTTGGTTATTTTGTTTGAAATTTGGGAAATCAGTTTCTACAACTATATCATCTAAAGAAACTTGTTTAATCGTATTTGCTAGTTTTTTACTATTTTTGTGTAAAAGAGAACTGCCTACACCTATCTTAAGACCTAATTTAATAAATTGTTTAGCTAAAGTTGATGAACTGTTAAATCCATGTAAAACCCCTGCAAGTGGCTCTTTTTTTAATATAAAATATAAATCATCAAAAGCTTTAATACAGTGTAACGAAACTGGCAGATTATATTGTTTAGCTAAAATTACTTGAGCATGA